>NZ_JBXWSJ010000027.1:5000-68772 GCF_059613365.1 Ruegeria sp. BHSA163 | reverse complement strand
GTTGTAATCGCGGACGAAAAAACCAATCCTGATTTGTTCTGGGCTATTCGTGGCGGCACCGGCAATAATTTCGGTGTTTTGCTTGAAATACGCTTTAAGCTGCATGACCTCTATGAAGTTTGGGGTTTTCATATCAAATGGCCACTTCGTAAAGCTGCAAAGGCGCTGGAATTTCTTCAGGCCAACTACATGAAAGATAGTAAATACGATAATTTCGGCGCTTATATTTTTCTTGCATATCAGGGAGATGACAAGGTTCTGCTTGTTTCAGGTATGTATAATGGCCCCCCGGAAGAAGGTATGGAAGTGATTGCGCCGCTGCTGGACAAAGAAATCGGTGGCCGGCTTGAGAATGAAAAATTCGGCACGTATCAGGCAATCAACTCGTGGCTTTATGATGAAAAATACGACATCCCTGTGGTGCCCGATCAGGCGCGAGAGGATAAACAGGCCGGTTACATCGAAAGACAACTCAACGAGAAAGAGTGGCAGCTCATAGTTGATTACCTTGATAGCACGCCCAATGAATATGGCGCGGTTGCGATCGAACCCTATGGCGGCGCAATCAATAAGGTGCCAGTCGGTAAGAAAGGAAATTCCTTTATTCACCGCAATGTCTCGTTGAATTTCTATGTCGATGTGTTCTGGCTGTCCGAGGAGGAGAAGGAAACCGTTGTTCAGTGGCTGGATGATTTCATGAATCTCATGACAGAAAATGGTTTCTTCAACGAGCACTGTTACCAGAATTATCCTCGTCGCACGCAGCTAAATTATCGTTGGCTATATTGGGGCGACAACTTCAACTCTCTTCTTTTTGTTAAGAACAAATTCGACCCACATAATTTCTTTCACTATCAGCAAAGTATATCGCCCGTGCCGAAAGATGCGCCAGGAGATATAATTGTAGACAAGTCAGAGTCTTTTTTCGACGACCCCAAAATAACATACGAAACCTATTCAAACCCCTGAAAGAAGGGGCATCCAATGCCGAGCAGGGGAGGGCCAACTATGGACACGATTCAGGAAATTTTTTTCTTGCCGCCAATTGCGGTGGCCCGGCTTGGTCCGGGCGAGACGCCGCTGGAAAGCTATGAGTGGCAACAGGATTTGGACGCCCACGGCAACAATAAGACGGTCATCCGATCGAATGTAACTTTGCGTGAGGACGAGGACGGTAGCGTATCTGCCTATCTTCCAGAGCCGAACAGCATCCGCTTTCGTGATGAAGGAGGGGCATTGCGTCCAGTGGCGCCTTTCTTTGAATTGTGGGCGCGAATGCATGACGTTAGGGATGGATCCGAATACGAAACGCCAGTGACGCTGGAATTCCTAAAGGATCAGGGTCTTTCTCTGGATAATGTCCGCTACACCGTCGCTGTAGGAAACCAGAAAGCAGAGCGTAGAACCGGTGACGCGGCCTGTGGTTTTCGGGCGCGGGTTGAGATAGCTGGTAGCGATTTTTCTCCAAAGCCGTTGCTGGCCTTTAGCCCACACACCTCGGAACAACAGCCTATGGTGTACGAACACAGCCCCATCCCACTGGGATCGGTGCGCGCAATCCTTCCCGTTCAGGGTGTGGACGAGCCGGCCAATGGGCAGAAAGTTGACCGAAGCATACTGCGCCTCAGATTTACACCACCTAAGGGCGAGGTGTACGGGCCGCCCGATGCGGCTTTCGGCCCAGCGACCCTTGCCGTGCCGGGATATCAAAACGACCCGCCAAAATCGGAATATGGCCGCATTCACGAGATTGTGCCTGAACAGAACCGGATTCTGAACCCTGATACGCCTTGGTCGAAATGGATCATGATGTCGGGAATGTCTGATGACCCCGAGCCACATGACAGCTATGACGGAGCCCGTGTGGGCAATGACCAGTCTTGGGGTGTGGCAGACGATACCAGCGACGGCATAGTCGAGGCAACGCTGGCCGTTCGGGGGGAACGGTTGACTGCACGGGCCACTATAATGACGGGACCTCCTGATTTTGCACCGGACTGTCGCCCTTTCTACAGCCTTGAGGACGACCTGTTTGATCGCGATTTGTCGCTCATGCTGGTTGATAGAAAGAACTATCATGAGGCCAAGAAAGAAGTAGTGGATATCTTCCGGCGTGCTTTTGAAACCAATAGCTTAATCAATCTGGATGACATCAGAGCTCAGGGTTTGAAAGACAATGCCAAGCTTCAGGCGGAAAAGAACATCCCAGCAACGCCCGGCTTACCTTCTACGGATGCTCGGTCCATGACGGAAGAGGACGCGCGACCGCCAGACAAAATTCCTGATTTAATCCGTCCTCAGCCGGTGTCGGTTTTTTCAAACTCGGTACAACATGAGAGGTTGCCATACACAGTGGCGACCAAGTTCGTGCATGAGCAATTGATTGACGAAGAAAACCTGCTGGACTTCCTGCGTCGTCGCCCGGATTTCGTCAAAACACTGTTGCGGCCTCCATTTGGCACTCTGTCTGAGATGGAAACCGACCCGAACCCAAAGCAGGCTCCGAACCCGGAATTTCGTGACCCACGTATCGTACGGGACATGATGCATGATGCCCGGATGCCACCTTATATGCGCGATTCAAACTATTACCCGTTGTCGCTGTCACGCAGGCAGTATCATCTGGTGATTTCGTTCATCGACTATTTGGTCGCGCAGTCTTCGGTTCAGGAAACGGAGGTTCGCGATGCCTGATCAACCTGACTTTATCCGTGTCGAACCGCGCAACATGACTGCACGGGCTGCTTACAAAGTGCCGGGCAACCCGGACAACACGCGACTGGACGGATCGGTCGGCAATTGCTTTCCGGGTTTGGAAATGGACGTGCGCAATCTGGACCGGCGGTTCTTTCCCGGCCTTGTTTTTAATGCAGCCCGCGTGCCGCTGAACCCTTTTCCTGAAGCGCCCAAAAACACACAGGGCTTTCATCTGGTCTATGTAGATTACTTCTATGACCCGATGTTGCCAGACAATAGCCCAGAGGAATGGGTCCAGAGCTTGTTGAACGACTACAGTGGCGCTGTGGGCCAAAGACTCAGCCAGGGCCGATGGTTTCTCGCGTGGGTCGAGCAGGATGGCAAAAAGATCTTCTTCCGCGATGCCAAGGGAATGCCTTACGACGGCCTCATGATATGGCGGTTTATTCGCAGCCTTGAATGCGGAGACGACAAACCAGTCACCATAGCGTTGGAGAAGAGAGATCACGAAGGCGTTCCCGATCCTGACCAAGTGGTTTTAAAGGGGTATCGACGTAAGTACCTGACAGAGGCGGGCGTTTTCAGTGGTGCTTATGACCCCGGCGAATTGACACAAAGCCTTTGTAACCCGTGGTCTCATGACTTCCGCGATTGTGGGTGCCACTATTGGCCGTCGAACCACCCTGACGTTGTAATGGCTGAGGTCCCGCACGACGCAGCTCTGCCAACCGGAGCGTCCAATGACCCTGTCAGGGCCGAGACCTATCTGGATTGGCTGCGCTCGGATAAGTCGCCTTCGGGCAACGTGGCGGCGCTCAACACAGTTGAGCAGAACCGTCCCTTCCAGATCGACCATTATCAGGTGAACCAGATGTGGAGTGATCTGCCTATCGTAGTCGAAGGGCGCGAAACGGGCGAGGTTTACAGGGCTGATCCCGAACTCTCGGACGTAAAACCTTATGAGTCGACGGACAAGATGATCGAGGATCTCAAACAACGGCTTGCACCAATGGAGATGACGCTAAGTCTACAATATCTTTATGCGTATTTCTCGCTGGCAGATCCGGAAACCGTCGACCGTGGTCGCTGGCCGACGCTAAGAGACGATCTGATTTTTGCCCGCCGTGCGCTTCTTGAAGTTGCAATTGGCGAGATGACACATATGCGGTGGGCAAACCAGCTATTGTGGGAATTGCAAAACGACAAATACGAACCAGTTTTGACACCTGCGCTAACGCTTCGTTTTGGGCCTGGCGATGGCAAAATCTTTCCGCGCTCTCTGCGTCCGCTGACGAGCCAAGCCATTGATGATTTTATCGAAATCGAACGCCCCGGAGGGTTTATAGACCGGGCATATGCTCAATGCGTAAAGACGCTGGAAAGTAAGACCTTTATTGATCGCCGCCTCTATGCCCTTGCGGTGCGTATCGACACCGACGGTGATGAGCATTTTCTTCGGTTCAAGCAGATGCGAGAGGTTTTGGCCAAGTACGATGTCGCTAAAGGTGAACCTGCATATTTGCGCCGGGTCAAAATAGGAACGGAAGCACAGGCGGAAACGGCGTTGAAATTGTTTGACGAGGTCAAAGAGGGTCTTCGGAAAGCGTATTTGCTTGAGTCCAAGGATAAGTATGAACAGTCTCAGGCGTATATCCAGCAGGTTCGCGACACCATGAAACTTTTGAGGGTTGAGGGTGAAAGACTTGCTTCCAAAAAGATTGGTATCCCCTTCTGGCCGGAGGTCGAGGTTTGATCCCCGCGACTGCCGAGGTGCATTTTTTTGAAACTGATTACGGGCATCATATGCTGGCTGTGGACGGCTCACGGGTGTTTGATGTTCCGATAGACGCGGCGGCCCGGTTTGCCGGACTAGATGAGTCCGGCCAACGCGCATACCTGGACAGCATGGGTTTGGATGGTGAGCCATTTATAGATGACACGCCGCCTACGAATATGCCGGTACGATCCCTTTCGCTGGCGGTGGCGCAGAAATGTAATCTTGCCTGCACCTATTGTTACGCGTCTGGCGGAGATTTTGGGGGACCGGCCCGCAACATGGGATGGGAAGTGGCCAGAGCCTCGGTCGACCGATTGGTGGCTGAGGCAGAACCCGGCACACGGATCAATCTGGCCTACTTGGGCGGCGAACCTTTGATCAATCGTGCGCTGGTTCATCGGGTCACGGAATACGCAACAGCGCAGGCACAAAGCAACGACCTGCGCGTGGGTTTTTCAATCACCACCAATGGAACCTTGCTGCGCCCTGAGGACGCTGAATTCTTTGAAGAAAATGGTTTTGCGGTCACGATCAGTTTGGATGGTATCGGGCAGGTGCATGACCGTTTGCGCCCAAACCGTGGGGGGCGAGGTAGTTACGATATGATCCTGCGACGCATCGAACCATTGCTGGCACTTCAGCAGAATATGCAGGTTGGTGCACGGGTGACTGTCACACCACATAATATGAATCTTCCTGAAACGCTTGAGGAGTTTGTTAGGATGGGGTTCCACTCGGTCGGATTCTCTCCGATGCTGGCGTCTCCTAACGGACGAAATGAATTGGATCGGGATGATTTTGGCGAGATGTTGAATCAAATGATCCTATGCGGACAGGCATTTGAAACCGCGGTGAAAATTGGTCGGCGGTATCCGTTTTCGAACATGTCAGCAGCTATGCAGGAAATTCATCGTGGAACGCACAGGCCGTATGCCTGCGGTGCGGGTGCCGGGTACTTTGGCGTTTCTGCAGATGGCGGTTTGTTTGCCTGCCACCGTTTTGTCGAAGACGATGCAGGGGCTATGGGCAACGTTTTTGATGGCCCTGACCTGCGCCGCAACCAATGGCTGGCAGATCGGCATGTACATGGTCAATCGCCGTGCAATACTTGCTGGGCGCGTTATCTGTGTGGAGGTGGCTGCCACCATGAAGTTATTCATAGAGGCCGTCCAGCTTGTGATTACATTCGCGGCTGGTTGCACTATTGCCTTCAAGCCTATGTCCGACTGTCAGAGGCACGGCCCGACTACTTTGGCCAAACAGCTAAGCACGCGACCGCCTGACTCTGAGCCCCAAATATGACAATCGAGACAGAAATTTGCGTGATCGGTGGCGGTCCAGCGGGTGCGGTCACAGCAATGCGGTTGGCGCATTTGGGGCGTCGGGTGTGCCTTGTGGAAAGGGCGGGTTTTCCTCGACAACATGTTGGAGAGTCGCTGGCACCTTCTATTTGGCCAATCTTGGAAATGCTTGGTTTGTCTGGTCAGATTCAACAGGCGGGCTTCTTATCCGCAATTGGTTCTGTATTGCATTGGGGCGGCACATTTGAACGCCGTGGAACCGGGGAACGACGGGCGGGGTTACTAATCGATCGCGGTCTGTTTGACAGCATAGTGTTGAACTCGGCCAAGGAAGCCGGGGTTCGAGTGTTGCAGCCAGTTCGAGCCTATCGGCCAGTTCGAAACAACCAACGTTGGAATATCCCTTTAAAAACTGACGAAGGTCCATCGCGGATCGTCTCTAATGTCCTTGTAGATGCAGCAGGCAGGCAAGCCGGATTGGGGCGCAGCTATCGGTCTGCTTCTGCGCCACTACTTTGCCTTTATGCTTATTGGCGTGCACCGACAGGATTTGGTGCTCAGGCAAGGGTCGAGGCAGGGCATAGCCATTGGTATTGGAGCGCATTGCTGCCGGATGGAATTGTAAACGCGATGGTTTTTGTTGACCCAGTGACTTGCACCGGCCTGTCTCCTTCAGACCGGCGCGACCTGTACCTAAATTTGCTGGCGCAATCGACCTTGCTGTCGCCCTGTTTGGAACATCGTCGGATTGGTCCTGTCCGGCGCAGCGACGCCACCAGCTTGTGTGAAGTTACACCGCCAGCCCCCGATCTGTTGAGGGTGGGAGAGGCGAGCTTGACGGTCGATCCTTTATCTTCTCAAGGCGTGCAACTTGCAATGGGGCAAGCGGTTCAGGCCGCAACGGTGGTGAATACTCTGCTTTTGCGACCCGAAGATACGGGCATTGCATTGACTTTTTATAACGATCGTCAATTAGAGAGAGTTCGCGCTCATGCAGGGTTGGCAGCCGATTTTTACGCACGCCAGCAAAGAGTGTGTGACACAGATTTTTGGGCTAAACGGGCAACCGCTTGTTCCTGGGTGGGGTGTCATTCGGAAAATTTCGAAGAAGCCGAACTGCCGCGTACAGAACACCTGATACTGTCCAGAAGAACACGTATAGAGGAAGCTGGCATTCAAACGGACACCTTCATTCAGCCCGGCATCGTTGTGGTTCATCACAATCTTCCCCGCCCTGTTGCCAATATTGAGGGCATTCCGCTTGCGCCCTTGCTCGGACTTTTGAAAAAGCCAGCACACGCTCAAGATATCCTGAGCCGTTGGTCCGGCGTTGTTGACGCGCAAAAGGCCAAAAGAATTTTGGCGTGGCTTTGGCGCAATCGCATCTTGGTAGCAGCTCGTTAATCGCGGTTTCCTCTCCTAGTCGAATGGCCTAATGTTCCGACACGTTCGAAGTAGCCGTAAAGAGGTCACATGTCGCGATTCGATGGGTATTTCCTGCGGCAATTGCTTGTCCTGTTCGGCTTTTTCACTCTGGTGCTTGTAGGTGTCTTCTGGATCACCCGCTCTGTTAGCCTGTTCGACAGGGTCATAAGCGGCGGCCAATCTGCAATGGTGTTCCTGGAATTCACGGCTTTGACCCTCCCGACCCTTATCCGAACAGTCATGCCCATGGCGGTTTTTGCCGCCGCCGTCTATGCAACCAATCGCCTGAGCCGGGAAAGTGAACTGACCGTTATGTTGGCCACCGGTTCCAGCCCCTGGCGGTTGGCACGGGCAGTAGTGGTTTTTGGCGTTTGTGCCGGCTTGATGATGGCGGTCATAAGTGTCTTCCTACGTCCGGCCTCTCTGGAGCAACTTGAACGGAGGCAAGCCGAAGTTGCAGGCGATGTGACCGCACAGCTGTTGAATGAAGGTGAGTTCATGCACCCGACGGAAGGCGTAACGGTCTATATTGGGCGCGTTGATCTGGACGGCACATTGCACCAAGTTTTTGTTTCGGATGCCCGGGACAGCGAAAACCCGGCGAGCTATTCCAGTAACACGGCCTATTTGGTTAATTCTGGCGGCAACATGAACCTTGTTATGGTAGATGGCATAGCGTTGCGGCTGGACAAACGCGGGAACACGTTGTCTTCCACTTTGTTTGAAGACGCTTCATATGACATTTCAAGCATGGCCGAAAACACCGAAATCGGTAGACGCAGTCTAGAAGCTACCCCAACTTCGGAACTGTTGAACGCCCAGGAAGATGCAACTGCGCTTGGTTGGTACTCAGAAGGGCAGGTTATCGAAGAGTTACACCAGCGGTTTTCCTGGATTACCATCAACATTGCCGTTGCTCTTGTCGGGTACTCGGCTCTGATGTTGGGTAGTTTTTCGCGGTTTGGCCTTTGGCCGCAGATTTTTTCCGCATTTACCATCCTAGTACTGCTCGAAGGGTTTCGCGGCACGGTTTCACCAATTGTCATTGCCGATCCTGCGCTTTGGCTTTTACTATATTTACCTTCGGGCATCGGCATTGGCATTTCCGTGGTATTTCTGCTGATTGCCGGGCGGCCAATTTTGCGAAGGCGCGGCAGAGTAACACAGATCGCAAATACGCCCTGAAACCATTTGGGGGTCAGTAAGAAAAATCGGGTGCGTTGCAACGATTTTCTTTTGCCAGAATAGGCGAAACCGCTAATTTTGTCTGGCCAAGTTCGCGGAAGGGATTCGCCATGCTGGACAAAAATCATAAACCCACCTGGACAAGTTTCGAAGAGGCGACCAAAGAAGATTGGGATGCCGTTATGGAGTACGAAGAGGCATATAACGCGGCTCTTCCTGATCGTATTCTTGATGCAATTCGATCATTGGACGAAGACTGGACACCGTATCCATTGAACCGATATCAGCACAGCCTTCAGGCAGCGACCCGCGCCTATCAGGATGGAGCCGACGAAGAGTTGGTCGTGGCGGCCCTGATCCATGACACTGGGGATATTCTTTCGCCTTACAATCACGGTGAACTTTCAGCCGCGATGATGAAACCTTATGTCAGTGAGAAAACTTACTGGATATTGAAACACCACTGCGTATTTCAGGGTTACTACTATAACCACCATCTTGGAGGTGATCGGAACGCGCGCGACAAGTATCGTGACAGCCCATATTGGGAAGATTGCCGCTATTTTTGCCACGAATATGATCAGAAGGCGTTTGACCCCGACTATCCGACCAAGCCATTGGAGTTCTTTGAGCCAATGTTGCGTCGCGTCCTAAACAAGGGCGAGGGGCATTTGGAGCTGAATGAAACCAGTAAAGGCTAACAGGCGGCCATCAAGCGATAGACGATCTGAGCGGCAGTAAAGTCCCAGGCTGTGCTACCGTTCGGAGCCAACTCGACCACATCGAATCCGACGCATCTGCGACCTTTCAGGGAGTGTTCTACCAGTCGCAATGCTTGGTAGTAACCGAGTCCGCCAGGCACCGGTGTGCCCGTGGCAGGCATTAATGATGGGTCCAGGCCGTCCACGTCGAAACTGACATAGATGAGTTCGGGAAAATCGTCGGGCAAGTCAACTGCATGAATATTCCCCGTCACAAGTTCCTCGGCATCGACGTGGAAAATATTGTTTTTCAACCGGCTTTTCGCCTCTTCGGTTGAAAAAGCGCGGACTCCGAACTGGGCCAGTCGGATACCCTTTTCGGTCAATAAATGCATTACCGAGGCGTGGGAATGCTTCTCACCTTGGTAGGCTTCGCGTAGATCGGCGTGGGCATCGATCTGAACCATCCCGAATGGCTGTCCCAACGCGCGGGCAACGCCCATTACAGCACCATAGCTGAGTGAGTGCTCCCCACCCAATGTTACCGGAACTTTACCCGAACGCACGGCTGCTTCGGTGCGGTTGGCTATGTTTTCCATTACAGTGGGCAAGTCTGCGTCACAGTCGATCGGCTGTTCGGTAAAAATTCCCTCAACGCAAGGTTCGGCATGGCCGGTTATGCGTTCTAACTCGTTGCTGGCCTCAATTATGGCGTTTGGGCCATTTGCTGTGCCAGCCCCATAGGAAACGGTGCGTTCCAACGGCACTGGGATCACCCGAAAGCGTGCATTTTCACTTCGTTCTATTTCTGTCAATTCACTATCAAGAAAAACACTCACGAGAGGCGCTCTTTGAAATCTTCGTACCCGAATTTTTTCACGATCTTTAGGTCGCCAGTATCGCTGTTCCACAATGCGATTGTGGGCAGAGGGACGCCATTGAACGTATTGGTTTTCACCATCGAATAGTGCGCTTGGTCGAGAAAGGCAAAACGCTGTCCAATCTTAAGCGGCTGTTCCCATGTATAGTCGCCGATGACGTCTCCTGCTAGACAAGAAGGACCGCCCAGCCGGTAGGTATGACCCGCCTTGGCCTCATTCATCAGGGCAGGACGAAAAGGTGCTTCGATGACGTCGGGCATATGGCAGGTGGCCGAGATATCAGTGATAGCCAGTTTCATGCCATTCGTTGGCAGGTCGAGGATTTCACCGACCAGAATGCCCGCGTCCAGTGCCACAGCCTCGCCAGGTTCCAAATATACTTCGATGTCGTATGTCTCTCGGATGCCTTTGATAAACGCAATCAATCCTTCCCGGTCGTAATCGTCACGAGTGATATGATGCCCGCCACCAAAATTCAGCCATTTGAGTTGAGCTAAGAACGGTTTCAGCTTCGGTGCCACGGCTTCCCAAGTGCTGTGAAGGGGCGCGAAGCCCTGTTCGCATAAAGTGTGCATATGGAGTCCGTCGACACCATCCAATGCATCGGCGGTCAGTTGGCTGACCGGTGTCCCAAGGCGTGAGCATGGAGCACAAGGGTCATACTTTGGAATCTCACCTTCGGAATGTTCCGGGTTAATCCGAAGACCTACCTGAACTTCTGCGGCTTTTGCCTGGTTCAGGAAGCGCACTTTCTGCGCAGGAGAGTTAAAGATGACGTGGTCGGACAGCGACAGGATCTCGGCCATGTCCGCGTCTTTGTAACCCGCACAGAATGTCGCGACCTCACCGCCGTATTCTTCCCGGCCAAGTCGCGCCTCGTATATCCCACTTGCGCAGGTGCCGCCGAGGTATTGGCGAACCAGCGGTGCAAGCGAGAACATAGAGAAGGCCTTAAGAGCGCTCAGCACGTGCGCTCCTGATCGGGTGCCGACATCGGCAAGAATGCGCAAATTACGTTCAACAGCCTTCTCGTCTACCACGAAGCAGGGGGTGGGCACGCGACTAAGGTCGAAGTTACGAAAAGCACCAGCGTCGCCCGCCTGAGTAGTCATCATGTCGGACATGTTCTGCTTCTCCTCGTGGTGAAAAGTCCGGGGATACCGTTCCCGGACCTGCGGCAAAATTCAGGTCAATGAAGCTGAATGGATCAAAAATCGACCGGGCCATTCAACTCGTGAACTTGCCAAGGAAGGCCATGTTCGTTGAGCATGTCCATGAAGTCATCTGGATCAAGTTGCTCCATGTTCCAGACGCCCGGCTCATTCCAGTTGCCCTTTAATACCTGCGCTGCCCCGATCATGGCTGGAACGCCTGTGGTGTAGCTGACAGCTTGCGATCCGACTTCCGCATAGCATTCCTCGTGATCGCAGATATTGTAGATGTAATAGGTTTTCTCGCCCGAACCATCCTTGGCCTGACCGGTTGCTATGTCACCGATGCAGGCCTTTCCTTTAGTTTCTGCACCCAGATCACCCGGGTCAGGCAAAAGGGTTTTCAGGAACTGGATTGGAATGATTTCCTTGCCGTCATGCATAACGGGGTCAATGCGGGTCATGCCCACATTTTGAAGCACTTTGGCATGTGTGATGTACGCGTCCCCGAAAGTCATCCAAAACCGAGCGCGCTCAATCTCGGGGAAGTGGGTCGACAGCGACTCCAATTCCTCGTGATACATCAGGTACATGTTTTTCGGGCCGATGGCAGGGAAATCAAACTCGACCTTGTGAGTCATGGCGGGGCTGTGCTTCCACTCACCCTTTTCCCAGTGGCGTACTTCGGCCAGAACTTCGCGCAGGTTGATCTCCGGATTGAAATTGGTGGCGAATTCCTGATCGTTCGAACCGCCATTTGCGTCCAGCACGTCGATCTGACGGATCGTATCCAATTTGTGCATTTTCAGCCATTTGGCAAAAACGCTTGTCACGCCCGGATCAAAACCTGAACCGAGTATGGCTGTCAGGCCGGCCTGTTTGAACTTGTCCTGATAGGCCCATTGCCAGTGGTATTCGAACTTGGCCTCATCCTCGGGCTCGTAATTCGCTGTGTCCAGATAATGAATTCCGGCCTCAAGGCAGGCGTCCATAAGCACCAGATCCTGATAGGGAAGGGCAAGGTTTACCAGTATCTCGGCACCGGTTTCCCGGATCAGCTTGACTGTATCATCAACTTTGTATGCGTCCAGTTCTGCGGTGGCGATATCAACTCCGACCCGCTCCTTTACCGATTTGGCAATGGCATCGCATTTCGATTTCGTCCGGCTGGCCAAAGTGATCTCGGTGAAGATGTTGGAATTCATTGCCATTTTGTGCACGGCTGCGTGGGACACGCCGCCAGCGCCGACAACCAGTGTTTTGCCCATAGGAAATTCTCCTTTCACAGGGGATTATTCGTAATAGGTGTATCCGTTAATTGAGTCGCGGTAGGCGTTCATCAGGGTTTTTCGGTCCTTGGCCTTCAGAGTACCGGTCGAGATCGCTTCGTCTACCATTTTGCGAAATGCTGCGACACAATCGGCGGGATCGAATTCGACAGCGGCCAGAACCTGGCTGATCGTATCGCCCTCCTGTTCATGCAAGAGGTCGAACCCGCCATCCGGACGCAGATCGATGGTGACTGCGTTGGTGTCACCAAACAGGTTATGCAGATCGCCAAGCGTTTCCTGATATGCGCCAACAAAAAAGACGCCCATGTAATACTCTTCATCCTCGGGAAGGCTATGGACAGGAAGGCTGGGTGAGACGCCGTCTGCCAGAATGAAACGGTCTATTTTGCCGTCGCTGTCACAAGTTATGTCTGACAAGACAGCCCGTCGATTGGGATCTGTGTTCAGCATTTGCAAGGGGACAATCGGGTGCAACTGACCAATAGCCCAAGCATCGGGAAGTGATTGAAAAAGCGAGAAATTACAGTGATAGATGTCAGCCACCTTCTCGAGCTGATCACCCAAATCCGTTTCCAAGTCATCGGATGCAGCAAGCGCCTTGAGGTGCGCGATCAGCGATAAGTAGATACGTTCGGCGCGGGCCATCTGGCGCAGATCGACGTAACCCCTGCGAAAAAGTGCGCGTAGCTCGTTACGATAGAAAGTCGCGTCGTTCCAGCATTCTTGCAGGCGCTCAGTGCTAATATAACCGTGAACAGCCGCCAGATCCGAAACCATGTGGTGATCTTCGGGTTCTACTTCAGGACTATCTGGCGCATCATAAAGGGTGCTTTCCAATACATTGAAAATCAGCAATGAAGATGTTGCAACCACCGCACGTCCGCTTTCGGTGACCAAGGTAGGGTGCGATACCCCCGCTTCATCCATCGCGTAAGCGACGGTTTCGACCACGTTGGAACAATACTCCGAAACTGAATAATTTATCGAGTTCTCGGTCGCTTTTTTCTCGCCCGTATAGTCCACGCCCATTCCACCGCCTAGGTCGAGATGAGATAACGGTACGCCTTCGCGCACCAGTTCCGAGTAATAACGACATGCCTCTCCCACCGCGCGTCGTACGTCGTTGACGTCCTGAACCTGCGAGCCCAAATGCGAATGCTGCAGCTTGAGACAGTCCAGAAGGTCAGCGTTTTTTAGCTTGTCAATAACAGCCACCAGTTGATCGGTGTTCATCCCGAACGCTGATCGGTCACCCGAGCTTTCTTCCCACTTACCGCTGATCTGGTTGGTCAGCTTTACCCGAACACCGAGCAAGGGCTTGATGCCCAATTCTCTGTAGACCTCTATCACCGTGTCGGCCTCTTTCGGGCTTTCCAAAACAACTACAGTGTTGAAGCCCAGCTTACGACTTAGAATGGCAAGCTGGATGAACTCAGCATCCTTGACGCCATTGCAAACGATCAAAGCCTCAGTTGCCAGGCGATGCGCCAGCGCGATCACCAATTCGGGTTTGGACCCGGCCTCAAGCCCAAAGTTGTATTTCTTCCCAAATTCAACGATCCGGTCGACGACTTGCGCCTGTTGATTTACCTTTATCGGGAATACACCACGATAACTGCCCAAATAGCCCGAGCGATTTATCGCTTCAGCGAAACTCTCATTTATTTGAGTGATTTCGCTTTCCAGATACGAACTGACACGCAAGATCATCGGCGCCTTGATACCGCGTTCGTCCAAATCTCGAAGTATCCCCGGAAGACTGATCGCATCTGCATCAGGTGCCATGGGATTGCGAAGCCCGATCTCACCCTGTTCCGTCACTTCGATGAGACCTTTGCCCCATTTCTCAACCCCGTAAACGGAATGCGGTGCGTCAGGTGTCTGTTTCAATCAATTCAATCCTAGCAAAAAAGGTGCAGATTTCGCGCCCGCCAATAAGACAGCGATTTGATTCTTCCAAGTGTAATCTACGTGGTGTGCTTAAATGCTATAACTCAAGGCGCTGAGATCGACCACGTCAGCTATAATCTTGGGTTCAGCCAAAACCACGAATTAGCCTGCGTCCAGTTCGCGTGGGTACCGTACTTTTTGATCTCTGCATGGCCCTTCTCGCCGACGGCGGTCACATCAGAATGCAGCTGGGTATACGGCGAACCCACGACTGGCCGGACATACAGGCGGGATCAAATACTCTTTTTGCTTGGCTCCAACGAAGGCCGCTTCAGCAGTGTGCCAACACAACCAGACGAAAGCTCAAGGGTTTCTAATTCCGTATCGATTGGTCTAGCACAGCGCCTTTGTTGCGATTTCAAATGCTTCGCGACTTTGTTCTAAATCGTCATCCGAGATTGCAAGCGAGGGGTATAATTTCCCGGGCGACTTGAAAATTCCGTTTTCGCGCAGAATCTTGTTGTAAAGAGCGCCCCTGGCGGGGTCATCGTGAACGGCTGATCGGTAATCCCGGCACGGCGTGTCTGAGAAATAAACGTCAAACAGCGTCTCGTCGCCACAAATTTGATGTGCGATACCTGCACTCGCCAGAATATCGGATTGCATATCCTGCAACGCCCCTCCAACCGCACGCAATCGGTCATAGGTTCCATCGCGCTTTAAGACCTCCATTGTCTTTATGCCGGCTGCGGCTGCAATTGGGTTGCCTGAAAGAGTGCCAAGTTGCATCAACCACTTGTCGGCCCCAACTTGAGCTTTATCAAAATGTTGCATGATCTCTGTACTTGCGCCCAGAGCGGCTAACGGGAAGCCACCACCAATAATTTTACCAAGAGTGCAGATGTCCGGTATCACACCGTACCGCTCCTGCGCGCCGCCGTAAGCCAAACGAAATCCAGTGACGATCTCGTCAAAAATAAGAAGAACCTGATGTTTGTCACACAGCGCGCGCAAACCCTGCAAGTAGCCGGCTTCAGCAGGTACAATTCGTTGCAGCGGCTCGACGATAATGGCTGCTATGTCCGTGTTTTCGGATAACAAGTTTGCAACCGCTTCGAGATCGTTAAAAGGCGCAATCAACATTTGATCCGCGACGCCCTGTGGTATGCCGGCGCTGTCGGGCACCGCTTGAGGGAAGTTTGCGCGCTCAGCCGGGGCCAGACTCATTTGCGCCTCAGCGCTCATCCCGTGATACCCACCTTCGAATTTCAAAATTTTGTCGCGCCCGGTATAGGCACGCGCTAGGCGGATTGCGTACATGTCTGCTTCACCGCCCGAAGCAACAAATCGCACTTGCTCACAGCATGGAACGGCTTCAACGATCGCCTCGGCCAAT
This sequence comes from Ruegeria sp. BHSA163, assembly GCF_059613365.1. Lineage (NCBI taxonomy): Bacteria > Pseudomonadati > Pseudomonadota > Alphaproteobacteria > Rhodobacterales > Roseobacteraceae > Ruegeria > Ruegeria sp. BHSA163. The sequence goes on along the minus strand of NZ_JBXWSJ010000027.1, from coordinate 53,076 downwards.
TCGATCCCTTTACGGTTGTTGGCAAAAAAAGTCATGCCCAGCGGCAGTTGCTCTAGTACGGCTTCCATCACTTCCGGGTGGCCGTGACCCAAAAGCATCGGCCCTGATCCGATGAGATAGTCGATGTATTCCTGCCCATCTTCATCCCAGACGCGGCTGCCTTCGCCCTTCGCTATAATGATCTCAGGATCGAAATTGCCAAAGCCGCCTGCAGGCAGAACATGTTGAGCCCGCGTGATCCATTCGGCTTGTGTGCTGATTTTCTGCATTTGTCAGACCAATTCAATTATGGGCGACCCCAAAAGGTCGCGGTCAGGAGTAACACCCAACCCTGCTCCCTCGGGCGGTGCTATTCTGCCCATATTGCGGCTCGGCGCGTCTGGGCAAAGACGGGGCGAAACATATGAGGAAAGATCACAGGTGTTGAGCAACGAACCCTTCGGTGTTGAGGCGGCAAAATGCAATGATGCGGCGGTAACGATATCGGAACCCCAAGTGCATTCAGCGCATATTTCAGCGCCCAAGTGAACGCAGAGATCGCGGGCGCGACGCATGACGGATAGGCCACCGAACTTGGACAGTTTTAATGCAACCGCGTCCAGACATCCCAATTCCGATGCGCGCAATAAAGAGACAGTATCAAAAGCGTTTTCATCGATCTTCATGGGCAGCCCGGTGGCCTGACGCACTGCAGCGCAATCTTCCAGAGTTTTGCAAGGTTGTTCCAGCATGATGTCCAGATGAGCCACCGCTCGGCCGGTACGTGTTGCATGAAGTCGAGAGGCGCCACAGTTCCAGTCGCCATAAACCAACGGCGCAGAACCAACTGTTTCACGAACCTTGATCAGGCGTTCCGCATCTGCTTCCCAGTTTGCATCTGTTCCAAGTTTTACCTGAAATTGACGTACTCCGCTTTGAAATGCGGATGCCGCGATCCTTGCCATTTCATCTGGTTCGATGCAGGTGATCGAATGGTAGACCGGCATGTCCGTTCGTGTGCGACCTCCTAACAGGGTGTACAGCGGCAACCCTGTCAAACGTCCGAACAAGTCCCACAACGCAATGTCGACGATCGACTTGGCATAGAAATGTCCCGGCAGCAAAGCATCAAGCGAACGCATTACAGCGTCGACACCTAACGGCTCCACTCCAAGCAAGCCTTCGGCCATTTCGGATACTGCGCTAGGCACACCTTTGGCATAGGCTGGCAAATAACGTGGGATTGGGCACACTTCTCCCCACCCCTGATGGCCTGTGTCAGTCTCAAGGCACAGGACGTGGCTTTCGACAGTGTCGCAAGTTTTGCCTTCGGCCATGTAGTAGGTTTCGTGGCTTGTCAGATCCAAAGACCATAAGGATATTTTGCTAATCTTCATCGATAAACCCCAACCGGATCGCCCAGGGTGGTTTTGTCAGGATGCACACCTAAACCCGGTGTTTCCGGCAGATGCAAATGCCCATCCCGGTTCCGGGGGCCGCGCCCTGCAGCAATTTCAACCGTAATCATGTCCTGACAGGCCCAAACGGCATGGCAGTTTTCATCAGGGATAGTGGCTGCCAGATGCAAGGCCTCGGTGTCGGCCAGAACGGTTCCGCCTGTCGCCATAACAAACATATCGATCCCGTGGGCGAGGGCGATGTCCCTCATCCGGGCCGCTTTGGTCAGCCCACCAACGCGGTTCAATTTGATCCCGAATATCTCTGCCAAACCATCACGAGCAATTCGAGCTGCATCTTGTAAAGTCACGAGGCTTTCATCCACTGAAACGGGCGACGCATGATGGCCTGAGATGGCGGCGATGTCGTCCAACGTTTCACAGGGTTGCTCAAACATAACGTTCAAATCTGCGCAGGCACTCATAACCCGCAAGGCTTGCTGACGGGTCCAGCCTCGGTTCACGTCGTAAAGTATAATCTCACCCGGGTTGCGGATGCATTCGACGTCACGAATGCGGGCAATGTCACGCTCGACATCGCCTCCAATTTTCACCGAGTGGGCGACGTAGCCACGCTTACGATATCGCTCGATGACCGCTAGCGTTTCGTCAATGGTTTTTGCTCCGACAGACGAAGCAATAGGGCGCGGGGTCCGAGACCCGCCTCCCATCAGATCGGCAATCGGCAGGTTCGCAGCCTGTCCGGCAATGTCCCAGCAAGCCATATCGATGGGGCTTTTGGCGTAAAGATGGCCCGGCAATGCGGCGTCCATCGCGCGTTCAACTTGCAGGACCTTACGGGGATCGAGTCCAAGGATAAACGGAGCCATTGTTTCAACTCCGGCTCGAATGCCCGGGCCGTGCGCCGGGACATATGTGTGGCCCCATGGCGTGCCCTCGCCCCAACCGATCAGCCCTGAATCCGTTTCGACCTTTACCAGTGTCGCATCTAGGGTTTCAAATTTCAGTCGCCCTCCAGACAGCCAATAAGGATGTTCCAAAGGCAGGTCGAGTTGGTATACGGAGATACTCTTGATCTTCATGCTGCATACTCCGCCACCGGAGTGCCTAAACTGGTGAAATCAGGTCGAACACCCAAACCGGGAGTGTCCGTTGCATATAGCTTTCCCTTGCGCGCAACTGGACCGCCAATCCCGGTGGAGCGGGTATTGTAGTTCATGAGGTCGGTCGTGTTCTGCAGATAATCGGGTGGAGTGGAAGCCGCAAAATGCGCCACTGCCGAAGTCGTGATCTCTCCGCCCCATGTGTCCTCGCTGACCACGGGTACGCGGTTTTCGATCAGATAGTCCCTAACTCGTCGGGCTTTGCTGATCCCACCGAGGTTCGATATTTTAAGGCAACAGACTTCAGCGCCTCGGTCCGCGACAATTCTTTGCGCCACATGCATGCCGGTAAGACATTCGTCCAGTTTCATCGGTTGTTCGGCCACGCGGCGTACTTGTTGGCATTCCTCATAGGTGCGGCAGGGTTGTTCCAGAATAAAGTCCAGACTCTTAGTCGCGCGGGCGACCCTGATCGCATTGTCCACACGCCAACCTTGGTTGACGTCCGCCATCGCTTTTTCTCCGGGTTCAAGCAGTGGTACAATGTCGCGAATACGTTCGATATCACTAGACCAATCGCCACCCACTTTTATCTGGAACTGGTTGTATCCCTGATCGCGATATAGGTTCATTTCTTTTATCGTTTGTGCCGTCTCTCTTTGGGGTGCTACTCGGTACATCGGAGCGCCATCCGTAAGCTTACCGCCCAACAGCATCCATAATGGCTGATTGCAGGCTTGCCCCAAGATGTCCCAGCAGGCGACATCAAATGGGGATTTTGCATAACCGTGGCCTTGAACCAGTGTGTCAATCAGTTGCTCAATCCGACCAACCTGTCGCGGGTCCTCACCCAGCAGTGCCGGAGCGATCAAACGTGCGATGGCGACGACACCTTCTGAATGAGCAACCATGTAATTTTCGCCGCAAGGTGTAAACTCTCCGCAACCTTGAAGACCTGCATCAGTATCAATAACGACTACTGAAGCAGTGGCAGTATCAAACGCATTCCCCCCACCCCAACAATAGGTCCCGCCAACATAAGGTAACCCCGTTTGATAAATGCGGATACGCGTTATTTTCATGGGAGCACCACAATGTTTCCCGTATGTTTCTTCGCGATAAATTCGGTTTGAGCTTCTTTCAGGTCTTTCAAAGGGTATGTCGCGGCCAGAACAGGTTTGACCTGATCAGCCTCGATGTATTTTACCAAATTCTGCATCACTTCTGGATCGATCACGGTGGACCCTTTGAATGTTAGGTCTCGCAAATAGAATGTCCTTAGGTCGAATTCGACGATTGGACCAGCGATAGCGCCCGAACAGGTGTACCGCCCACCGCGCTCCAACACATCGATCAGATTTGGCCAGTAAGGACCGCCCACGACATCGGCGACAACAGTGATTTTTTCGTCGCCTAATGCATGCCTTAAGTCGGCGGGAGCACGGGGCAGAATGTGATCCGGACCCAATTGCGCCACGTCGGCATGCTTGGCTTCGGAGGCCATTGCAATGACCCGAGCGCCGCGCCGGTTTGCCAGTTGCACTAACGCCCCACCAACGCCACCTGATGCGCCGGGGATCAGGACTGTGTCAGAATTCGATACACGAGCGCGGGTCAACATGCCCTCTGCTGTGGAGTATGAACACGAAAACGTCGCCAATTCAGCATCCGAAAGAGGCGAATTAACTGCCAACGCATTGCGCGCCGGGATTGTGGTGAACTCGGCAAAACCACCGTCTCGTTCGGAACCGAAATATCCGGTCTTGTCCTTGTTCAAAACGTCAGCAGGGTCGCGAAGCCAGCAGTCGGTGATAACGCGCTGACCTATCCGTTCAGCGTCAACGCCTTCCCCGACGTCTACGATTTCACCGCACACGTCTGCCCCTTGAATTCTTGGAAATGTCAAAGGAGCGCCACCCCACGTGGGATCATCCTGACCGACGGTTTCAAAGGCACCACCGGTTGTCGCGTCGCTGACAGTTTTAGAATACCAACCTGATCTGGTGTTCACGTCCGTGTTGTTCAGCCCGCAAGCCCCGACACGTATCAAAACCTCGTCCGCGCCAGGGGTAGGACGCAGCCAATCCTCGTGCCAGACCATTTGATCCAGATCTCCGTGGCCCATCGTGACCATAGCTCGCATCGTATTTGGCAAGTTCATTGAGCAACCTCCATCGCTGCATCAGCGCGGGGTAAAAGACTTTCAGGATCGTAAGCTGGCTGCGCCAATACCTTTGCCGATCTGGGTGTGCCATGAATGAGAACCTGCAATTCGGTGTCCGCATTGGCCGCTTCGGGCTTAATATAGGCAAAGGCGAGAATCTTACCGACACTGTGGCCATAGACTACTGAAGCAGTTGAACCAACAACACGACCTTTGAAAAGAACAGCCTCGCCGCCATGACCGTCAATCGCTCCGTCAGGTTCGATTTCCAGATAGGCGCAGACCCACGGCAAATTGGTGTTCAGAGTGTTGTCTCGCCCAAGATAGTCCTTATCCGTGCGTGCAAATCGCAGCACGTCAGCTTCTGCCAATGTGACCTCGTTGGTTAGTTCCCCGGCGCCTTTGAAGCCTTTTTCCATGCGCATAACATTCATGGCAAAGCTGCCATAGTCCACGATTCCGTGAGCTTGCCCAGCAGAATGCAAAGCTGAATAAACATCCATGCACAACGCATTTGGCATGTGAAGTTCCCAACCCAACTCACCTGCGTAGGACATGCGAAACGCCCAAACAGTGTGACCGGCGATTTTGATTTCCTGCGCTGAAAGCCACCGGAAGCTCGCATTGCTAAGGTCTGCGTCAGTGCAGGCGCTTAGGACGTCGCGCGACCTTGGTCCATTCAATGAAAGGGCCGACCATTCGGCGGACAGCGAGTTGACGGTCACTTCCTCATCCACGCGATTGTGTTCCAAATGATCTAGCAGGCGCTGCTCGAAAAAGGCTGCGCAAACAAGGTAATACCGGTCGTGAGCCATACGTACGATCGTTGTCTCTAGTTCGATACGGCCCCGGCGGTTCAGCATATGCGTCAATGTAATTGACCCGTCTTTTTGTGGCATTCTGTTAGCCGTTAGACGATCCAGTAGAGCATATGCGTCGGCGCCTGATACTTCGACTTTGGTAAACGCGGTCACGTCCATTATTCCGACCCGTTCACGCACAGCTTTGACCTCTCGCCCAACCATTTCGTCAACTACGTTGCGCCGAAAGGAATAGTTATCTTGTTGAGGCACGCCGTTACGCGCGAACCATCGGGGTCGTTCGAACCCATAGACCTCCTCATGCACAGCGCCCTTGGATTTCAAATGCTCATGCAATGGAGATGGTTTGATCGGCCGCCCGGCAAGCCGGTTAAAATGCGGGAACGGGATTTCGTGGCGGAGGCAATAGTCCTCGTGCGCCTTGGTCACTTGCCATTCTTTATCTGCGTAGGTGCCAAAGCGGCGCGGATCATATTCGCGCATGGAAATGTCGGCGGCACCGTGAACCATCCATCTGGCCAATTCGCGGGTTAGACCCGGCCCCCAGCCTATGCCAATTTGAGTGCCACAGCAGCACCAATAGTTCCGTACGCCGGGCGCTGGGCCTATCAATGGGTTGCCGTCGGGCGGGTGACTGATCGCGCCATGCACCTCTCGTTGAATGCCAAGTTCAGCAAAGATGGGCATGCGGTTCAGGCTTTCTTCTAGCCACGGCATTACGCGATCGTAATCCGCATCAAATAACCAGTTTTCATAGTCCCAGGGGCAATGATCGTGCCAGACTGAATTCGGGTTTTCTTTCTCGTAGATCCCAATCAATCCGCGCTTCTGCTCCATCCGGATATAACCCGAAACTTTTTTGTCGTCTCGGATTACAGGAAGTTCCTTGTCCAGACCTTCAAACTCGGGCACCGGTTCGGTTACAAAGTAGTGGTGTGTCATCGATGTCATAGGCAGTTGCAACCCGGACCATTCTCCCATCTGGCGCGCATATGTGCCGCCTGCATTGACCACATGTTCACACGCAATCGTGCCTTTTTCCGTCTCTACGATCCACTCGCCGTTTGCAGACTGGGTAATATTCGTGGCACGACAATTGCGGATTATACGAACGCCTTTTTGGCGGGCACCAGCGGCCATCGCCATGGTCACATTGGTTGGGTCGACGTGGCCGTCGTCGGGTGTGTGCAGCGCGCCCAACACACCATCAAGATTGTAGAATGGGTGCAACTCTGCGATCCGTTCAGGGCCGACCAGTTCAATGTTGAAACCAAGAGACCGACCTACGGAAAGCGTGTGGCGCAACCAGTCCATTTCGTCTTCGGTATAGGCCAACCGGAACGAACCGCAACCATGCCAAGTAACTGCTTGTCCCGTCTCGGACTCGAGTTTGCCGGAATAGAGATCAATGTTGTAGTCTACGCACTTTCCCAAACCAAAGCTGGATGTGGAATGCGTGATCTGGCCTGCCGCATGCCATGTACTTCCGCTCGTCAACTCTGCCTTTTCCAGCAGGACGGTGTCCGCACCCCAGCCCTCGTGCCCGAGGTGATAGGCAAGGCCGACACCCATGACGCCGCCACCCACGATAACCACACGCGCGTGGGTCGGGAATTCAGATGTCATCGGATCACTCCTTCGAGTCGATTTTCTCTCGACACCGTAAGCAAACAAAAATACCATCGTCAATCATGAATGGGACAAATGTATCAAATTCGATTCTCGAACGGTTAGCTGACGAACTGCCGGAGTTGACGCCCGAAGCCCGTAAAGCAGCTACATACGTGCTAGAGAATCCACGGGATGTGGGCATTTCTACCGTGCGGGAAATTGCCGAAGCCGCAAACGTAAAGCCCAACACCATCGTTCGCATGGCTCGGCAGGTAGGGTTTGATGGTTACGACGATTTCCGCGTTCCGTTTCGCGAAGCGATCCGGAGAGGGCAGGCGGATTTCCCAGAGCGCGCCCGGTGGCTGCAAGACATTCGAAAGTCTGGAAACATGGGCGGCCTATACGCGGATATGGTTCAGGACGCCCTTCGCAACGTCGAAGAAACCTTTGCCAGCATTTCTGCCGAACAACTCAGGGCCGCGGCAGAGGATATTTGGAATTCGCGCAACGTTTTCGTTTTGGGCGTTGGTGTGAATAACTCGAACGCGAGAAACTTTGTTTATTTGGCTTCGACTGGAATGGTGCAATTCCACGCGATTCCTCGCCCAGGGTCCAATCCGATTGATGATCTGGCTTGGGCTGACGAACGTGATGTGCTGATTGCAATGACCTGCAGGCCATATCGAAATGAGGTCGTTAAAGCGGTTGAGGTAGCACGCCAGCAGGGAATGACTATAGTTGGCCTGTCTGACAGTCCGGCCAGCCCTGTTCTGCGAAACACCCAACATGGCTTTGTCATTTCGGCTGACACGCCGCAGTTTTTCCCATCCTCTGTTAGCACGATAGCGTTGCTGGAAACATTGTTGTCCTTTGTGATCGCTGTTTCGAGCGATGAGATCGTCGAGAGGGTCGAAACTTTTCACAAGCGCCGCCATCAATTAGGACTTTATCATTCGGAGGAAACGTGACTGCACCAATTCAATCTCTTGCAGCCCGTTACTACACGGACCCGGTTGTTTTCCGGGCTGAAAATGATGGTCTGCTTGCACGTACCTGGCAGTTCGGTTGTCACGCCTCTGAGCTGGCCGAGCCGGGAGCTTACGTAGCGTTCGAAGTAGCGGGGCAGGACCTGTTTGCTATTCGCGGGCGTGATTCCAAAATACGGGTGTTTTACAATGTCTGTCAGCACAGGGCACATCAACTGGTCAGTGGCACCGGAACTACTCGCGTTGTTGTATGCCCCTATCACGCCTGGACTTACGAACTAACGGGCGAACTGCGTGCTGGTCCAAACCTCAAAGCCGTAGAAGGTTTCGACAAATCAACTGTTTGCTTGAACGAAGTTCGGACCGAAGAGTTTTTGGGGTTTGTATTTGTCAATCTTGACCCCAACGCAACGCCAATGGATGATTGGTTTCCGAATGCGCGGGCTGAGCTTGAAGAATGGGTTCCAAACTGGGCAGATTTAAAGCCGCTGGAGTGGGTGGAAATTCCTGAACTCTGCAATTGGAAAGTATCGGTCGAAAACTATTCAGAATGCTACCACTGTTCATTAAACCACCCGACTTTCGCAAATGGAGTGGTCAAGCCGGAAACCTACGACATTCAACCTCAGGGGATGTGCTTGCGTCATACGACTGAGTGCCAAAGCCTTGAAAACATGACATACGATATCAGGTCTGGTTTTAAACATTTCGACGAATATTCCAGTTGGTTTCTATGGCCAATGTTTTCCTTTCAAGTCTACCCTGGGAATGTTTTAAACACTTATCACTGGCGGGCGGTGGACGCCGATCATGTCGTGGTCTGGCGGGGTTGGTACTCGGTCGACGGCATCGACGATCCGAAGATACGGCAACTGGCGGCACAGGACAGGGCGACCACGGTAGAAGAGGACATTCGCCTTGTGGAATCCGTTCAGCGCGGGCTGCATTCGCGTGGGTACCGACCGGGTCCGCTTGTGATCGATCCCAACGGGGGCGTAAATTCTGAACATCCGGTCATGCACCTACAGAAGTGGATGCGCGAAGCTGTCGATGGCGTGTGATATCGCGTGAAAACCCCATCAAACCCAGTGTGCCTATGGAATCGCATAACTTTCGCGAAAAAGGGAATAAGAAATGAGCTTATTTGACGAAGACCTGTTTCTTGCAGGTCTTGAACAACGCAAGGCAACGCTAGGTGCCGAATATGTCGAAAAGAATCTGGCCGCAGCAGATGATTTTACCCGACCCTTTCAAGAAGCAATGACAGCCTGGTGCTGGGGATTTGGTTGGGGCGACGATGTCATTGACGCAAAGACGCGGTCGATGATGAACCTTTCTATGATCGGTGCTTTGGGAAAAATGACCGAATGGGAAATCCATTGCCGGGGTGCCATTACCAATGGCGTCAGCGTTGATGAAATCCGAGCAATAATTCATGTCATCGGAATCTATTGCGGTGTCCCACAAGCGCTGGAGTGCTTTCGAGTGGCTCGCAAAGTCATTGAAGAAAAGAACTAGATTTCCTCGGGCAAGGCTTAGGTGTTTTCGTCTATCACGGACTTGATGCACGCAGAAATGAGTGCTTGTGAGTCTGGAAGTCGCAACAGCTGCCGGTGTTTTGTCTCTACTCGGTGCAATGTCTTGTTTGTCAGATGGGTATCAAGGACGTCGCCCTTGGTCATTGCAGGATTGCCCGGCGTCAGAAAAACGTGGGTCTTTCCATCAAAGCGTGGCACCTCGAAATCGTTGATTGCTAAGCCGTAAGCTAAAGAAACAGCTTCGATTCTCTGCTCTTCAGTCCAATTTTCACTGGCCATCAGCGCCTTCGCCTGAGGTACCGATTTTATGGCTTTTCGGGCATGCTTTGCGCGACGGAACATGTACCTCCACCGCTTGTATGTCCGGTAATACAATGGTTGCAGCGAGGGTTCAGCCCCTATCATTTTGTAAGGAGGGTCGAGTAATACCAATCCCGCAACTTTGTCGGGACCCAATTGTTTGAGAACCGCCAAGACCAAAGCGCATCCAGCCGAAAATCCGCACAACACGATTGGCTTGTCCGGGGTAACATCTTTGAGCGTGGCGATAGCCTCATCCGCCAAATCTTCGAGCGACTTGTCAAAAGGTACCGGCATTCTCGGCAGGCGGTGGCCGGGCATGTGAACGACAGTGTGATCTGGCCCTAAGTTTTCCGCGACATGCTTGAAAAACGGCATCAGACAATGAACAAGAGCCACAGGGGTTTTGTCGCCACCTTGATTGGCTGCGTGATAAACTTTCCATTTTTCTTGGCTGGGTCGACCTGCATCTGCGACTCGAACGCGATTTGCCAATTCGGCCACAGTTGGAAAGCTGAACAAGTCCATCGGCTCGAATGTAATGCCTCGTTCTTTCGCCTCGGCAGCAGTTTTGAGTGTTATGAGGCTGTCTCCGCCAAGATCAAAGAAATTTGCGTCCCGCGCGGGGTAGGGCACCTTTAGGATTTCACTAAACAGGTCAGCAATCTTTCTTTCCAAGTCATCTTGGGAAGGTGCGCCAGAAGGTACTTCAGACCAATTTTCTAGTAGCTCTGCCAATGCACGTTCGTCCAGTTTCCCATTGGGCAAGTTGGGGAACGACGCAACCCCCCTGACGGATCTAGGATGAAATTGCGCGGGCAGTGTCTCTTCGATTGTCTGTTTGACCTGATTGCACAAAGGGTCACCATCAGGGCATTCGACCGCAACAGAAATTGCCTGAACTCCGCCATAGTCCAATACCAGTGCTGCCATGCGCGTTTCCGTAGCGACCGAGCGGGCGACAGTTTCGATTTCAGACAACTCGATACGGTGTCCCCGGATTTTGACCTGCTTGTCTTTTCGACCCAGAAACGTAATGCTTCCCGACGAATCCGCGATACCCAGATCTCCGGTTCGATAGGCCGGTATTTCGTCCGGACCCAATGCAAAGAACCGATCTTGAGTCTGGGCCGGGTCGTCAAGATAACCTTTTGCCACTGTGCTGCCAGCTACAACGATTTCTCCTACTTTACCCTCTGGGATCGTGTTGTCGTCTTGGTCCACGATGCCCACCCAGGTACCGGGAATAGCGGTGCCGATCGGCACGTTATCCTCCCCGTTCCACTCGGTGGTGTCGTAAGACGTACACCACACGGTTGCTTCGGTCGGTCCATACTCATTGACAATTCGGCAGTCTGGCAACACGGATTTGCACTGGGCGACCAATGCAGCAGGTACCGCCTCGCCCGCTGCAATCAAAACACGCAAGCTGTGAAGGCTTCGTCTTTCGACTGTGCTTAGCAAGGCTTGTGCCAAGCTCGGAAGACACAAAGTATGAGTAATTCGATGATGTCGGATCAATTTGCCCAAGTTTGTCGGGTTCTGTTCAACTCGGTGGGGCGCAATGACAAGGTGCCCACCAGTAGACAGTGTCCAGTAAATGCCTGCTACCGAGCTGTCGAATGCTAGAGATGAAAGAAGTAAATACGACTCTGGCGGGGCTCTATAAACAGCTTCGCGCGCAGATGTTGAGATGGCTAACGCGTTCCGAGTGATCTCGACGCCCTTTGGGCGGTTCTGCGAACCAGATGTGAACATGACGTAGGCTCGCTGGCCAATAACACTTTCGGTGTCGTCAATCGCTGTATCCAACCCATCAAACAAAATTATGCTTGCCGTATTCGGCGGCAGGTTTTCGAGACAAGTGGAACTGGTGACAATGAAACGTGGAGAGGTAGCCTCAAGTATTTGCGATATACGGCGCGTCGGATAGTTCATGTCCAACGGAACATAGGCCGCGCCTGTCATCATGATACCGATAAAAGCCGCTATCGCTTCGAACCCTCGAGAGACGGCAACAGGAACAATATCGCTAGGGCCCACGCCGGATTGTTTCAAGGCCCAGGCGATTTGCCGGGACCGAAAGGAAAGTTCGGAGTAGGTTAGGGTCCCCTTTTCATCAGAAACGGCCGCGGCGTTGGGTTCTGCCTTCGCATGACTCAAAATCCGCTGTACAACGTCTTGATAGTTTGGATCGTAGGGTACGATTTCAGGTACCTGTCGGGAACGGAAGATTTCTCTGATACGGAGCTTGGGGTCGCGTACCATTTCAGACAGTACATGTTCATACCAAGAAAGTAGTTCGTCGACCCCGACACTTAACCTGTTTGGGTCAAAATATACTTCTGCTCTGAACTGTCCGTTGGGTGTCACCAAAAGAGCAAGAGGGTAAGAGCTGTGCTGGACAGTTCTAAGGTTGGATAATCGAATATCACCAACATCAAAATTTTCCTGGGCAACACCTTCATTGACAAACAACGTGTCGAACAAAGCTGTCCCCGCTGGAAACGGGGCACAGGCTTGAACTTCGGCCAACGAAGCAAACTCATGTTCGCGCCGCGCAATTTCTGCCTTGGCGTGACTTTGCAACAGAGTTTCTACAGTTTGCCATGGGTCAATTTTCACGCGCGCTGGCAACGTGTTAATGAATGGACCGACGGCTTCGGAAATTCCGGGAATATCCACAGGTCTGCCAGCGGTAGTCGTGCCAAATATTACATCGTCCTGCTGCAACAAGTGGCGCATTACCAAAGCCCAACTCGCTGACAAGACCGTGTTGCTGGTAACTTTCAATTTGCGTGCAACGTTGTTGACCTGTGTAAGCAGGTCATCACCCAGGAACACAGATTTGCACTCTTGCACCAATCCACTTTGGGATGCATCGCTTTGCGGAAGAAGACAAGGTTCTTCTAGACCCTTGAACTGTTCGGTCCAAAAGCTTGTGTCGGTCAGGTTCGGATGTTTGTTCAGCCAGCTAAGATAATTTTTGAACCCAGGGGGCTGCGTGCGTGAATGGGGGATACCATTGTAATTTTCTAAGGTGCCTCGAAGTGCGATTTGGGTGGACCAGCCATCACTGATTAGATGATGCACTGTCCACAAAAGTCGCCATGAGGTGTCAGTAACACGAATGAGTGTCGCTGCCATCAGCGGTGGAGACTTAAGGTCAAACCGCCGGGTCTGTTCCAACCGTACCAGATCGCGTAGTCGGGTATCAGTATCATCAAAACCTCGCCAATCCAGCTGGCGCCAAGGCAAGGCGGAATTTTCTTTAACGATCTGAACGGGTTGTTTGATACCTTCCCACACAAAACCTGTTCGCAGCGCGTCACGTGCATCCAGAACTTTCTGCATTGCGGAACGCAATCGTTCGGCGTTAAGCGGACCTTCAAGAGTGCACGATACCACAGCCACATAAGCACCGGGAACACTGTCGGGATCGACAACATGAAACAACATACCCTTCTGTGATGGGGTCAAAGGCAGAATATCCGCTATGCCCTTGGGATGTCCCATGTCAGCGTAGCGCCTGCGTTATTGCGGCCAAGTCTTCGTGGTCCAAATCAATCAGAGAGGCAGAGTCATCTTGGTCCGGTTCGGCGGTTGCCAAACCCTCTGCATAAGCGGCAAGAGCTTTTACGGTTCGGTGTTCAAATACCGAAGATGGCGGCAGCGGCAGCCCATCCTCATTTGCCCTTATTGCGATTTGAATTGCCGTCAGGCTGTCGACCCCAAGATCAAAGAAGTCCTGTGTTATTCCGATTTGGGTTTTCTTTAGAATGAGTGACAATATTTTTGTCAGGTGGTGTTCCATTGCTGACGAAGGGGCGACGATCACCGTGTCTTCCGCCGTCCGCCTGCTGCCTTTTGGCAGACGGGCATTGTCGACTTTGCCATTTGTCGTCAGCGGCATTTCATCCAGTATAACCACGCTATCCGGTAACATTTCGCGCTGAAAATGGGCGGCAAGCATTTCCCATACATCGCTTTCCCTCAGGTTCCGCCCGGCCACATAAACGGTAAGGGTTGGTGGACGATCCAGTGGCTCGTCAAAACCGATCTCGTCCAGGATTTGAGACACCTTTTGTTCGTCAATTTCGTCGTTTAACTCATCCAGAGCTTGCGCACGCGTCTTATGCCCCATGCGAACATCCCACGAATACGGCAGCGCATAATTGTGAAACCCTTCCCGGGCCTTGTGGAGGTGAATTCCGACGTCATTGATCAAGCAGTTGGTCGATCGGCCAGTATCGTCCGGTCGCACCCATGCAGTCCGCATTTTTAGAAAATTGTAAATATCAGATACGGGCACATCAGTGTACCGGTAAATGTCTAGCACCTGGATCTGGTCCAAGAATTGACCATCTTGTAAGTCTTGAGTCTCAAGTAGTCGGGATAGAGCGTCATCTTCGGCATGATAAGTCTTTCGCGCCTGCGTTACCATTGCATCCAGTTGGGCGCATGTCGGAGCGCTTGAGCGAAACAGGTCAGGTGTTAGCCTGGTCTCAAAGAATTGCCCCCGCGACAGGCCGGTTACAATCATCGGTGCGCCTTCTGAAAGCGCGGTTCGAAATGCTAACGTATAAAGAGCCTTGAAACACCCCTGACAGACATTGGAGTGAGTTTTGAGGCTATCAACAAAGATTTGGTTCATCTTGTCGGTGCGCAGATAGCGGTGCAGCCAGCCAAGGTCCTGTGTTATTCTTTGAATATTCGCCTTTGCGCCTTCGGAGATGTAGCCATTGTCGAGCGTCACGGCGAGTACGCGAGAAGTATATTCTGCCAGGCGATAGGCTGCATAAGTACTGTCCTTGCCACCGCTAAGAAGCATAATGGCGTCATAATCTCCCGTGCGCGCTTGGCTGGCGCGTGAAATCAGCTTACCTAGCTCGGACTCATCTTTGAAATATGCCTGAGCGCGGTCTTTGTACGTGTCGTACTCTTCGCAAATTGCGCAGAGATCAGGTTCTGGGAATTCAAGTTCTGGCAGGTTGTCGGGTAGCCCGCACCGACGGCAATTGCGGGTTTGCAAGGGTTGTTTTGTTGCCTCAAATGCGACGTGGACCGAGTCCACCCCCGGCAGTTTCTGCAGAACGTGTTCGAACTCGGCGACTTCAAGGCGAACCCCGCCAAGCTTAATTTGTTCGTCTGTCCGACCGAGATATTCAACCGAACCGTCGCGCCTGATGCGCCCGAGATCACCAGTTCTGTATATGCGCCCCTGCTCATCTTCGGATTGATCCGGGAATTTATGATCCATGCCAGAAGATGCATTGAGGTAGCCTTGGGCCAACCGGCCCCCAATTACAATTTCGCCGGTCACACTAAACGGGCAGATGTTAAGTGCACTGTCACGCACACTGATTGAAACACCAGAGGCTGGACAGCCGATCTGCACCGATGGCTCAATGTCGATTTCACGGTCAAACAGATGTTGCATGGCTCCGACAACTGCCTCGGTCGGGCCATACTCATTAAATATACTCAAATCAGTCGACAAAACGTCCAGAGCCGATCGGCATAGCCGACTGGTCAGATTTTCGCCTCCCAAAACAAGTGTCTTGATTCTGCGCACGGGGCGGTTTTGTGCGCATACCAAAGCAAGGTGAGATGGCGTCAGTTTAACAATATCCACTTTATCATCGTTAAAGACATCCAGGACTGCCAAATCTGGCTCCCCGCGTTCTGGATAAACTGTTATCGAACCGCCAGTAGATAGAGGCACAAATAACGATGTAAGTGTCAGGTCGAAAGATACTGACGAGAAAAATGGATAATGGGCGGGACGATCTTTGCTGAACGTGGAACCGGCCCAACGGATATATCGATGAAAATTGCCATGATCGACCGCGACACCCTTTGGCGTTCCTGTCGAACCTGAAGTGAACAGAACGTACGCAATGTCATACCTGGTAACCGTCGGTAATGCTGCCTCACTGGTTTCCGTAATGGAGTCAATTGTGATGCTTTGGCAGGTTTGAACTGGCGGCAGATCCGAAGCGGTTACAACAGCGGCAGATTTGGACTCGGTCAAAATTCGTTCGACACGGGCGCTGGGCGTATTTGCCGCAATTGGAATGAAGCAGCAACCAGCCTTGAGGATGCCCAATGCTGCCAACACAAATTCTGGGGAACGTGGCAAGTGAATTGCGATCCGGGATCCTGTATCAACACCAAGATGCGTGATGTGCGCAGCAATTTGATTGCTGTGCTTGTGCACCTGCGCATATGTCATCGAGAAAGAACCGTCGATGATTGCCACGGCTTCCGGCGTGTTTTTCACTTGCTCTTCAATGGCATCAAGTATCGTTCGGACGGGACTTGGGGCTTCGGCCGGACCGTAAAGGATTGCGCGATCATCCCGTGGGCCGCCTAGATCAACTTCGGGAATTTTCGAATTGGCAGAGGATAGTGTCGCCGTCAGCATCTTTGCGAAATGCGAAACTAAACGTTCTGCTGGAACTTCGTGCAGAATTTCGTTGTGTACGTCGAAAAACAGATCGGCTCGGCCTGTCCCCTCGAAATCGGTAATGTGGAACCGAATGGCATGAGCGGCGTAATGCGCGCCGCTGTGCAGCCATTGTATGGAAGCCGGATGACCGGCAAACATTCCAAACCGAGACTGGATAAAATTGCAGACAGCACTGATGCCACCATCCTGCCGGTCGGAGGCGGCACATGAACGAACCTGCCGCAGAAATTCGCCCAGTTCAGTTTTGATTTTACCGTGCAATGTCAGCAAACTGTCTGAAGGCTCTATTTCGATCCGAAATGGCAGAACCTCTACAAACAAACCCAGGCTTCTGCGATCTGCGTCAGATGCGCGGTTGTGGGACGGCAGGCCAATAGTGATTACCTCATCGCCAGTAACTCTGTGCAGATACGCGAAATAGGCCGTCAAATACAGGGCCATGCGTGACAAGTCCGGCGTGAAAAGTCGAAATTCGGGCTGGCCTATAGCGGCCTCTAACATCTCTGCGTTTATGTCTGTGAACGGAACGCGAATACGGGTCGAAAAAGAGGTGCGTTGTGCTGGGCTGCCATATGGCGGCGAGGATGGGTTTGGCGTCGATGCAGGCGGACTTTTTGTCTGAGCGTCTCTGTATACGGCACTTTCGAAATAGCTTGGTGCCGGTTCTACTTCGCTGAAACCAGTTGCTGTCAGAGCTTTATATCGTTGAGAAACCTGCTCGAACAACACTGACCCAGATTGGGCGTCACAGGCAATGTGATGCTGACACACGGTCCAGACCCAATGATTGTCGCTCAGTTTTACCAGTTTACTTCTTAGCGTGGCCCGACCCAGATCAAATGCTTTCTGAACCCATGCTGGTAAGGTTTGCTCTAGAACTTTGTTTGGGTCGGCTTCACTGCTTAGATCCCCAATCTCCAGCAAATCCATTGTGGCTTCGCTAGCAATTTGAAATGGGCCGTCACCGTCATCCCGAAAAACGGTTCTTAATATTTCATTTTGTTGCAGCGTCTCTAAAAACGCCTGATAGAACACATTTGGCTTTACTTCGAACCGCAGATCAAAACGCCATGCCACGTTGTACAGCGGCACGTCTGGGTGCAATTGGTGCCCTCTCCAGAAACGTTTTTGGCTCTCGGTAAGACGGTGCATTAGTACGATCCACCTAGCTTGGGATTGCGCGGTGGGCGCCGGCACGTGCAGCTATTTTTTCTAATCCAAAATTTTCGGGTGTCCCTGCCTCAAACGGTCTTTCCATTCTGTATATATGTTCGATAACCAACGGCGGTGAAATAAACTTAGAGGAACCGATTGGGGTGATCGATCCCGAAGTTGATGGGAGGCAATCTCTACCCATTCGGGCGACATGGAAAAACTTCGTAAGAGGTTTGATCGGCTGATCGTTACGCTCCGATACATGGTCTGGATCCAATTCGCTCGAAACGCCAGGCCGATCCAAGAACAATGTATCGACTACGCCAACTTTAATCCCGGTCGAACGCGAAGGATTCAGGATACTCGTACACTGCATCAGTTGACCAATCCTGCCGTCGCTATGCCAAGTCCCGGAAACCCTCCAACGGTGCGCTCGATAAACCAGAAAAGAGCAATCGCAATCAACGCGACGGACCCGAATTGAAGCCCGATGACGCGGTAAGCAGTGAGCCGACGCAGGGCAAAGAATATCGGAAACACCACCAACACAATTGCCAACTGTCCAACCTCGACGCCGATGTTGAACGTGGCCAGGCCCAAAGCCTTGCGGGCTGGATCGAGGCCGAGAGGTTCCAGCACATTGGCAAATCCAAACCCATGGAAAATACCGAACAGGAATACCACTTTCCATGAACTGGCGTGGAAGCGTGGGATCAGATTACCCAAGGCGACAACTGCAATAGAAATTGCAATTATGGCTTCAACCAGCGTGATGGGCAGGGTGATCACTTCGAAGGTCGCCAGACACAAAGTGATAGTGTGAGCGACGGTGAACACCGTCACGATTTTGACAGTTTCTTTCAGGCTCTCTCGGACACTTTCCGAAGGAACCCAGTGAGAGTTTTCGATGCGCATGACCGCGCCGAGCAAAAGCGTGAGCAAAAACAGCACGTGGTCGAACCCCAACCAGATGTGCCAGACACCATGTTCAAAGAACGTGCGTGCAATATCCTTGGTTGGCTCGTCATTAAGATACAGGCTTTTGACACCGTCGCCTGGAGCAAAAATCAATGAAATAAAGCGCTCGTTTTCATCCATATCGTTGCGGGTGTTACTGCCGATCAGCGCGTATCCTCGATGTGTAGGGTCAACGTCCGAAAACAAACCGTCGTATGACATGTCGATGGTCGTTGGGGTTTGTTCGATACCCAGAACATTGAAGTGGAACTGAGCAAATTTATCGACCTTCGTGCCAAAGAATGTCATGTCGTCAAACTCAATTTGGTAGGGCTGTCCTTCATGCGATAGCTGCATCCGCTCCTGAAAATACGCATAGAATTCGTCAGCTGCGGCGCGCACTTCGTCTTCTGATAGAGACGTTTCGATATCTTTGGAGTTTTGCTGTATCCGGGTCAAATCTGTCAGCGTTACCTCGATACGTCCCGCAAGTGTGTCTTCGGTCACGTCAAAATAGACATAGCTTTCGTTAAAGCTGTGAGCGTGCGCCATCGAAGCAAATACGACCAACAGCCACATCCAAGACCAATTTACCAGCGCAAGAAATGTGCTGTGAAAACTGATAGGCGACCGGCTCTCGGTGCGTTCAGGAAAGTCGTATTTCATGAGCTTTGAATTCCATTTTTAAAGGGCGGGGCCATTGCCCGATTTCCAATTTGACGATTCTCGTTCGTTGAAAGTCCGAAGTGACCGAACAGAACGGATAATCTTCTGGACACTTGGGGCCGTTGATCGCCGCAACTTGGTATGAGTACGGGCACCCGCCAAAAGTGCACATAGCATCCGTACTTGGCCCTTGGGGTTGCTCGTCGGCACTGCTTACCAAAGGCACAAAGGAAAACTGTGATGTCTTACCATAAGCATAGCAGTGGTCAGTTACATGTGCTGTGGTCTTATCTTGGCAGACATCAGACACCGAAACGGGTCCGGTAGAATCCAACGATCCGTCGTCATCCTGAGGGGGGAAAAATAAAGACAATCCTCGAAGTGCTTCCAGTCGCCGGGCAGAGCTCGGGTCGGTTGAGCACTCAAAGCGAAAGAAGGTCGCAAAATCTTTGCAACCGTTCGGCGAAGCGCTGCACGTGAATATACCCGATGTGTTCACTGGCATTGGTCAATAAGTCATTCCTAACCTATTTACGCCGGGCTGTCTTTAACGGATCATAATTTATCTATATGAAGCGTTGGTCAGCAGATTTTCAGGGCTTGTCTGTTTGTGTGCGTCATTGTTTTTCGGTCAATCGCCGCAAGTAACGTTCAAGAACTTGTCCGTCTTTTTCGACGCGGCAGGCTGCCTGCATCGCCCTGCAGTTTTTTAGGACGCGGTCACTTCGAAGCAGCTCGTCGATGTTCTTCTCAATCAGATTGGCAGGATCCGTGGTTCGGCCTGCCCGTCCAATACCGTGAAAGATCACTCTGGCGGCGCCGCCTTTCTGATCATTGACATGCGGGAAAATTAGCATCGGCGTGGCCGCATCAACCGCTTCGACCAGACCGCCGGTCCCGCCATGCATTATAGCAAGGTCAGCGTGTCTTAGAATTTGGGTTTGCGGCACCCAAGGCACAAAGTCGATATTGTCGGGTTTGTCCTCTAGAGGTATGTCTCCCCATTTTTTGCCTGCCGCGCCGAGGAAAATCCATTCCGTTCGGCGGCGGGCGATTTCCATCAAATGCCGTACCAAATGGCTGTCTGGCTTCATCATTGAGCCGAAGCCAACGAAAATTCGCTTCCTTTGCCCTTTTGGGTTGCAGAAACGTTCAACTGCGGAATGTGCGCTTACGCCTTCTGGACGGCTTGTCAGGATCATCGGGCCTAAATATTCCATTTCTGCGTATGGTCGTGTCGGCAGGTCCAAAGCTTGGGGCAGCAACAACACGGTCGGAATTTTGTAGGTCCAAGGCATTTGCCAGCAGTTGATGCGCCGGATCGTCTTGATTGGTACACCTTGCCTGCGGGCAAGTTCGGTTAGGGCTGTTGGGTGGTCCGCGCCTAGATCAGATCGCTTATTTCGGTAAAACCGTATTCTTTTGCTTAAAAGGTATAGGGCCCATGTCAACATTACGGCCAATCTGCTGCCCCTCAATCCCGATCCGGGATAAGACCTTTTATGCAAGGGTGGTGCGCGTAGCCCGGGCGGTGACAAGAACATGTTGCTGTATTGAACAACGGGCAACCCCATCGACAGGGCTACAATAATATGCGCGTGCATCTCGCAATCGACAAAGATCGCATCAGGGTTAAACTGCCTAAGCGCAATTTTCAGACCATCGACGCCAAGCTCGGTAACTGCTGCATTCAATCTATCTTGGAATGCATTACTGTTCGCTTCAGCCGTGTTAAGTGGTGATAGCAAGGGTGTGAGAGTATGGATTTTTGGCCTGCGGATTTTGTGATGACTAAATCCGTTCAGCGACAATAGCTCAGCCGCAGATTTTGGGGCGAACACCTTTATGTCATAACCCTCAGCCCGCGCTCGTCTGGCAAGTTCGACGACACTGCTGAGCGGGCTGTAGATACCACTTGCGATGATGGCCACCCGTCTTGCCATCACTATTCAGTCCATTTTCTTTTTGCTTTCATTGTCTTCGCACCTATCGCGTTTCTTGCATCGGTCAAGGATATTCATGAGTTGCAAAAAGATCGACAGATCCAAACCGACGCTGCATCGGTTTGACGACTTTGCTGAAAACTCCGTACTCGAGGCGTCCCACTACTATCAATGCAATTCTAAGGTTGGTGCAAGCTCAAGCGGTTCGGTTTTCAGACGTCGCTTTTTCAGATTTCAATTGAGCCAGTTTTTTGCGGTAATGCTCGATGCAATTTTCATGAGCTTTGTATACTGTCTCATCAGCTAACAGGTCGCTTATCTTAGCCTTCAACTTTCCCCGGTATTCCAGCATTCGCGGATCATAAACTTCGTTGCGGTTGAATATGTCCCAATACTTGTCGCGAAATCTGGATGAGCGATTTTCGGCGCCGATTGCTTTCGTACCTTGGCCGCGCTGTTTCTTAAGTCCAAAACTATCCTTTGTTTTTACCGCATAATGAAAAATCGATGCCCAGTCATGAGATACCAAATCCGGTGGGGAATCCCCTAATCTGTGTCGTCTGCCGCCGCCCGCGCGATAGAATAGATCATGCATGCCTTGTCCGGCGGCATTTATGAATTTCCCATCCGACTCTTGATAGCCCCACTTAAAAAATGGGCGATGGAGTCCAAACCCGCGGGTCTTATCCGTTTTCTTGAACAGCGTTTTAAAACGGAAGGTGCGACTGCTGTTCGTTTCGCTACGATGCAAGAACTTTTGCGTGACCAGACCTTCAGACCATTGCGCGAAGCCACTGTCGCCGAAATTCAGCCAATTCACCGCCATGCCAGCAGCAATAGGTTCGATTTTCTTGATCAGTTCAACCACGCTGTTTTCTGCGTTTACACAGAATAGAAATTCGTCAGAATCCAACCACATGAGCCAATCAGCATGTTCAAAAGCCTCGTGGTCAAAGCCTAGCTCTGCGGCTTGGTTTTGGGGTACCTGGTCATCTGCCAGATTTTGAAGAACGTGGGATAGAGCTCCGCTTGCGTCCAGGGCGTCCAACAGTTCAGTTGTGCCATCGGTCGAGTCATTGCTGTATATGACAATGTCTGTAAATCCGACGAGTTTGTGATAGGCAACCCATTCCAGCAGGAAGGGACCTTCGTCCTTGGCGCATGAAAACAGCCCAATCTTCATTAAGATCCCTGGCGAGTACTAAATCCCATTATGTGGCCGCGGCAGAGACACTCGTTGGGACGTACAATCAATGATTAGGCCAACGAAATTTGCCTTACGCAGATTGGCCCTTTGGTAGCACGCCAGCACTCACTGCACAATCGATTGGACCTGTTCATTTGCAGTGTCTGGACGATATTTTCCTCGCAATACCCAACACAGGTTAGAGGGCTTATTACGACGCGTTTGGGGCAGTCTAAGCGAGGTTAAAGCTGTTCAACTTTGACCGAGTCCATTGGATAGAAAGCAAGGTATTCCTTTATGCTGGAAACAGCTGCAATTGGGTCCTCATAACTCCAGACCGCGTTCTCGGTCACAGAGGATTTGTTGACAATTGAAAAATGCGTTGCGTCGCCCTTACTTGGGCAGTGGGTCACTTTGTCTGTTCGGTCAAGGAATGCCATCGCTATGTCAGCGCGAGGGAAATAAATCACTGGTTCCTTGTCGCCCTCTACCAGCTCTAGCGCATCGGTCGTTTCGCCCAGTATTGCTCCACCGGAACGCACGCTCCACTTTCCCGGTGCCTTGCGGATTGTAATGTGCTTGGCCATATCTGCTCCTTCCCTCGTTTCTTCTGGGGTTCTCCCTGCCCAGTATATGTGTCACTTCTGTGTCAAATAGTTGCGGTTGCGGCATCCAACCACAGTTGTGCGTCACCTCCCAGCCTTGGGCGAATTTTTTTTGCTACGTCACTGTGATAATTATTGAGCCACGCGCGTTCATCGCCCGACAACATATCGGCAACGATCAAACGACGGTCGATTGGCACGTATGTCAAGGTGCGCCAGTTCAGCATCGCACGCTCAACGTCGCCTCCGGGCAGGGTAGGAGCCTTTTCCACAACAACCAAGTTTTCAAGACGAATGCCAAATGCGCCTTCGCGGTAATACCCCGGTTCATTTGATAGGATCATTCCCGGTTCCAATGGCACGTGGCTGATCCGGGACAGGCGTTGCGGGCCCTCATGCACACTCAGGTAAGTTCCAACGCCATGACCTACGCCGTGGTTAAAGTCCTGACCAGCGAGCCAAAGAGGCATCCGTGCGATACATTCGATATCCCGCCCTGCCAACCCAACGGGCCAGCGTAACATTGACATTGCGACCATGCCCTTCAGAACGCGAGTAAAACAGGTTTTCTCCTCGTGACCGACGTCGCCGATTGCGATTGTGCGGGTAATATCCGTAGTGCCGTCGAGATATTGACCACCGCTGTCGAGCACTAACAGGTGACCATCTTCGAGGCGACTGTCTGTATCCTCAGTTACCCGGTAGTGCATGATAGCTCCGTTCGGACCCGTGCCAGCAATCGTGTCGAACGAGATGTCTTGCAGAGCATTGTCGTGGCGGCGACTTCCCTCCAACCGGGTGACCACCTGTGTCTCTGTTATGCTGCCGGGCGGTTGCGCGTCCAGCCAGCACAGCAACTCGACCACTGCCGCAGCATCGCGTAAGTGTGCTTCTGCCGTTCCTTCGATCTCGGCTTCGTTCTTTCGCGCCTTTGGAAGAACGCATGGGTCGCCGCCGTCCACCATCCGATCTCCCAGAATATCTCCAACGATCTGAGGCACTGTTCCCGGATCAACTTGCACGTTACCCGTCAGTGAACCAACTGCATCAAGGAAAGTGTCCGGCTCGTGAAGATGAATGCGGGGAGCCAATGCTCCGTCGAGATTATTGAGTTTTTTTGGTGCCATAAACAGATCGACATGTCCGTCTGCGCGTAGAATAGCAAATCCATGCGCAACAGGGTTGTAGGCAATGTCTGCGCCACGGATGTTCAACAGCCACATAATCGAGTCCGGCAGAGTTATGATGGCCGCGACATTCCCTGCTTTTTGAAGGCTTGATGCCAGCCGGGAAATTTTGCTTTCCGAGGTTTCGCCAGCAAACTCGATGGGATGAGACTTAACTGGCTGCATCGGTGGCGCCGGCTGACCCTTCCAGATGCGATCCACCAAATTGCTGCAGCGAACCAGTTCAATGCCTGTGCCATCCAGCTCTTTCTGTGCGCCCGAGATTTGGCCGACCGAGTGCAGCCACGGGTCGAATCCTACTTTACCACCATCAGGTAAATGTTGTTTCAGCCAAGCACTCAGGCTGACCTCGGGCCAAGGCACAGGTGTGAAATCGCCCGCTACCTGCGCTTTGACCTGTGTTCGATAACGCCCGTCGACAAAAACCCCGGCGACCTTGGATAAAACAGCACAAAATCCAGCAGATCCGGTGAACCCTGTTAACCACGCAAGACGCTCGTCCCTTGGCGCAACGTATTCGCCTTGATGGGCATCTGCGCGTGGGACCAGAAAACCGTCAAGCCCCTCATTCGAAATCTCGTCCCGCAATGCAGCCAGCCGTGGGGGGCCTTGGTCAGGTCGCGCGGTCGCCGCAAATGACTGAAACATTGGGGGTCTCCTTTAAATCTAATGTGTTGGAAACTGAGGGGTACTCGGCAAAAAGTCCAGATTGAGATACTGACATGCATCAAAATTTGGGCGTATTTGACTGCCAAATATAAGCGCCTGACCCATGTTAGGTAAGCTCGCGGTCATCTTTCTTTCTTGTGCCAACAGATCGTTCGCATGTAGTCGCGCAACCAGTTAAAAAGGCAGCAAAACTAAGGAAAATAAGTCACAGGCAAGAAAGATTCAACTCGCCCGTTTCATCCCCATGACACGTGCTCGAGCACGCGGGTCGCTGTCGAAAAGTGCAGCCAGCTGTTCGGTCATGGCCCCTGCAAGTTGTTCGACATCGGTGATCGTGACGGCGCGGTCATAATATCGCGTCACGTCATGGCCGATGCCGATGGCCAGCAATTCCACCATTTGGCGTTTTTCCACCATGGCGATCACGTCCCGCAGGTGCTTCTCCAGATAATTTGCCGGGTTGACACTGAGGGTAGAGTCATCAACTGGGGCACCATCAGAGATCACCATCAGAATTTTCCGTGCTTCACGACGTGCCAGCATTCGCCGATGCGCCCATTCCAGTGCCTCACCGTCGATGTTTTCCTTTAGCAGGCCTTCCTTCATCATCAGGCCAAGGTTGGGTCGTGCCCGCCTCCAAGGTGCATCAGCACCTTTGTAGATAATGTGGCGGAGGTCGTTCAAACGTCCGGGCTGTTGCGGGCGGCCGTCATTCAACCAAGCTTCCCGCGCCTGTCCACCTTTCCAGGCGCGTGTGGTAAATCCCAAAATCTCAACTTTTACGTTGCACCGTTCCAGTGTCCGCGCCAGAACGTCGGCGCAAATTGCAGCGATCGAGATCGGACGGCCACGCATCGAACCCGAATTGTCCAAAAGCAACGTTACGACTGTATCGCGGAATTCGGTATCTTTCTCGACCTTGAAGCTTAGCGGCGTGGTCGGGTTTGCAACAACACGGGCTAGGCGGCCAGCGTCCAGAATACCTTCTTCGCGGTCGAATTCCCAGCTGCGGTTCTGCTGAGCCTGCAAGCGGCGTTGCAACTTGTTCGCCAACCGGCTGACGGCTCCCTTAAGCGGCTCAAGCTGTTGGTCAAGATAAGCCCTTAACCGCTCTAGCTCGGCAGGTTCTGCCAAATCTTCAGCAGCGATTTCTTCGTCATAGGTATTCAGATAAACCTTGTAGTCCGGATCAGCTTCGGAAGCCGGTGGTGGAGCAGGCGGTTCCAACGGTGCTTCACCGTCGGGCATCTCGGCTTCCTCTCCCATTTCATCCTCGGCCATCTCATCCATCGAGACCTGAGCCTGAGACTGATCTTGCTGCTCTTCCTGCGTCTGTTCTGGATTTGCGTCGGCGTCTTGTTCGTCCTGATCATCTTGACCGGTGCTGTCTGGATCAGGTTGCTCTTCAGCATCATCTTCAGCCTGGTCTTCCTGCTCGTCATCCAATTCATCGGGGTCTTCGCCCAATTGGTCGCCATAACCCAGATCTTTGATCATCTGCCGTGCGAACTTCGCGAATTCGGTCTGATCCGAGAGAATGTCCTGCAAGTTGTCCAAAGTGCCGCCGGCTTGTTCTTCGATAAAGCCGCGCCACAGGTTCATTATGTTTTCTGCCGCAGGAGGCAAATCGCGCCCTGTTGCGAGATGCCTGATCAGATACCCCGCAGCAACCGACAGTGGTGCGTCGGCAGGCTGCTTGCATTGGTCATAACCTCGACGGATCGCTTCGTTGCCGATTTTGACGTCGATATTCGACGCCGTACCGGGCATATCGCGGGCGCCCATAGCCTCGCACCTGGCAACTTCCATTGCCTCGTACAAATCACGGGCCATGTCACCCGGAGGCGCATAGCGAGCATGGGTCGCGTCGTCGTGGTACTTACGCTGCAATGCAAGGGCGTCGGCGGTTCCTCGGGCCAACAACACCTCTTCGCGCGTCATTCGGCGGCTAACCTGGGGCAGGCGCATCGACTCGCCCGACATGCCAGACGGGTCAACCGTATATGTGACTGAAAGCTCGGGATCATCGGCCATGACCTTGGTGGCTTCGGCCAACGCTCTCTTGAAAGGATCGGCAGGGTTGTCGTTCGGTTTGCTCATATATCGGCCCCTGCTTCTTTCATCGTTGTTTCGTCGGTCGCCAATCGCGTTAGTACATCGACATGTACATCAAGCGCATCAATCACCTTATATCCGGGTTTTTGACCATCAAATGCGAGATTCAAATCTGTTCCTGCTAATACAATCGCATCAGCTCCGAGATCATCCACCATTCGACGACCAGCGTCCAAAAACAGCTCGCGATTCTGATCTGAGCAGCGACCCTCAACAGCCATATCCTGATAGATCTGTCCCAAAGTCTCAATCTCGTCGTCAAAAGTCACAGCACGCGTTTGTTGGAGCTGGCCATAAAGTTTGGTCTGCATCACGACACGAGTACCTAAAAGCCCCACAGTGTCATAACCCTTTGAGGCAAAGTAACCGTCCAAAGGTTTCACGGCTGAGATCATCGGCAACGATGAGCGTTTGACGGTTTCATCATAGCAAAAATGTCCTCCCAGCGAGGTAATTGCAACGCAGTCAGCTCCTGCAGCCTTGAGTCGGTTTATAAGCTCCGAATAGACTTTGGCCTGATTGACTTTCTCATCAGCCAAATTGTTTCGGATCAATTCTTGAACGTCCGCATGCACAATGGTCAAATCCAGTGATCGACCTCGCAAAGCCACCGCAGTACTCAGCCGTTGATAGTACACTACTGTCGCTGCAACTCCAATTCCGCCGATTAAGCCAATATGCACGGCGGCCTCCTGTTACCCCAAGCTCGCGCTGGCCGCGCTTTCCGGCAGCTCTTCATCAAAGCATCGCTGATAGAACTCTGCCACGGTTTGGCGTTCCAGTTCGTCACATTTGTTCAGAAAGGACAGACGGAAGGCGTAGCCCACGTTGCGAAAGATTTCGGCGTTTTGCGCCCAATTAATGACCGTACGGGGGCTCATAACCGTCGACAGGTCGCCGTTCATGAATGCAGTTCGCGTCAAATCAGCGACTGTGACCATCTGGCTAACAGTTTTTCGGCCCTTTTCGGTATTATAGTTTGGTGCTTTGGAAAGCACGATCATCGTCTCAGCGTCGTGACTGAGATAGTTCAAGGTCGAGACCAACGACCAACGGTCCATCTGAGCTTGGTTGATTTGCTGTGTGCCGTGATACAGGCCGGTGGTGTCGCCCAAGCCCACCGTGTTTGCTGTGGCGAACAGGCGGAAGTTCGGGTTCGGCGTAATGATTTCATTCTGATCAAGAAGGGTAAGCTTCCCATCATGCTCCAACACGCGCTGGATCACGAACATTACATCGGCGCGCCCTGCATCGTATTCATCAAAGACAATCGCCACTGGATTGCGTAAGGCCCAAGGCAGAATACCTTCATGGAATTCAGTGACCTGTTTGCCATCGCGTAGCTTGATCGCGTCTTTACCGATTAGGTCGATACGGCTGATATGACTGTCCAGGTTCACACGAACTGCAGGCCAGTTCAAACGCGCGGCCACTTGTTCAATGTGGGTCGACTTACCAGTGCCATGGTAACCTTGGATCATCACCCTGCGATTGTGCGCAAAGCCAGCCAGAATCGCCAATGTGGTTTCAGGATCGAATTTATAGGTATGGTCAATGACGGGCACGCGGTCGCTTGCTTCTGCGAATCCTTTGACAGTCATATCGCTGTCAATACCAAACACCTCACGGACCGAGATATCTTCGGTCGGTTTTGCGTTGATGTCGATCGATCCGTCAGCCATGCGCCTAGTCCTTATCCTTTGGCCCGTTCAGGGAGTTTGAACCTGTGTGTGGTGCAACATATTGCGGGGAAGGGCAAGGGAAAGCGGCGCATTCGACATAGTGACTGTAAGCTGACCTGATCCACGAGTTACGTCGTTTGGGTCGATTGCTCTTGAACACCTGTTAAAATTGCTCTCTTTGCCGCCATGCAACTTAAACGGGAATTTTCTGTGTACTCTATGCGTTTAACAAAAGCGGCCTTACAAAGGATTTCTTTCGACTCCAACGCTCTTTTTTGGTGTGCATTGATTATTGTTGCGACCTCGCTGAGGCTTTTTCATTTGGGAAGTGAAAGCTTGTGGAATGATGAGCTTGCCAGCTGGGCGTTCAGTAAAGTTGACTCCTTGGGCCAAGTTATTGAGTTGACAAAAAGAGACGTCCACCCTCCGGGTTATCAAGTTTTTCTTTATTTTTGGATCAAACTTGCTGGCGACACCGAGATCGCGTTACGGTTGCCAGCTGCAATTGCTGGTGTGTGGGCCGTAGCGTTTTTGCTATTGTTGGGTCGGCGCCTTTACACACCACAGGTCCCCGGGCTTTCGGCATTATTGCTCGCAGTTTCATGGACCCCGATATACTACTCACAAGAAGGCCGGGCCTACAGCCTTTTGATGCTAGGCGCGATTGCGACAAGCTATTACTGGGTGAAAGTATTTTTGAAACACGCTACTGCGGTCAAAAAGTACGGCCATACGATGTTGTATGTCTCGCCGTGTGGTCCGTTGCAATGGTCTACCTGCATTACTTTGGCGTTTTACTTTTTGGTATACAGGTTTTAGGAGCCTTTTTTATCGGATGGAGACACAGAGAGTTACAACTTTCTGCTTTTGCTTTATCGCTGGTGGTTTTGATATCTTTCGCTCCCTGGGTTCCAGTAATGCTATCGCATAGCGGCAAGGAAATGTCGCATCTTGCCGCGCCGAATTCCTGGGCGGCATTGCAAGATTTTATGAAATTTGCCTTTGATCGGACAAATGCTTTCTCTGTGATACCTGTACTGGCAATTCTGTCTTTTCCAGTATTGTTGTGGACGCAGAAAACACCAGAAGGTCCAGAAGTTTCTGAATTTGTAGCGAAGTACCGGGACTTACTCCTAGTGCTTTGGTTTGTTTTACCATTTCTTATGGCGTTGGTGATTTCTCATTTGATAACGCCAGTCTGGCATAAGCGAAATCTGATAATAGTCGTTCCACCAATCTATTTAATGGTTGCAGCTTCCATTTGGTCGCTTCCCAAACGATCAGTCACCACTGTCCTATCTGTTTTGGTTCTGCTTTCAGTATTCTACAGCGTCGGATTCAAAGGTGGGTATTACAGCAAGACAAAAAAGACGCAATTTAGAGAAGCCATTGAATTTGTTTGTGAAAGATACAAGAGAGAGCCAGTGCTTTTTTATGCGTTGGAGGCACGCTATCTGGAATACTACGACGATGAATGTGATTTGGCAGAAAAGTTGGTTGGGCCATTCGGATCTGCTGGAGACGTTCAAAACGTCGAGCAATTGCTCAGTGAAATGGATGTTGAACGGTTTTGGTACATAAGCGCGCACAGAAAGCCTAACCCAGTGTTTCTGCAATACTTGAGCGATAATTTTGATGAGATAGAGGCAATAGAACATCGTGGGACCCGCAGCATTCTGATGCAGCGAAGAAAGTCTATGGGTGTTTCTGCAATATCATCCGGTGATCAGAACGGTTTTGGATTTTCCAATTAAAAAATTACTCTGATGGCTGAACAGCCAAGAGATACCGCAGTTTAGTCGTGAACGGAAAAGCAGGTTTGTTGTAGTGAGGCTTTGAATCCTCTGGTGGTACTTTGGAATTGGTGTGGCCAATGAAAACCGCCACGTTCGCGTCAAAGCAACTTGCCAAGCGGAAAATTACTTCGGAAAAGTAACTGTTTAGGATACATCTGACGTCCGAAAAAAGCCACCGGCCGAGGTGATGCTTTGAAGGGTGTCCAACCTCAACAATACCTATTCTAAAAGCTCTTATCGCGCTTGAAATATTGCGCCAACCGTAGCCAGCGGTCCGATTTTTCAATGAATGGGAACAGATAAGTGATGGAGTTGCAGGCAAACCGACGGGGTCTTCTGATCGACTCATGAAGTTTGCCATGTCGCTTTTTTGTAACAGGAAAGGCAGTCAAGAATTCCAATCGAATGGATTTTCTTCAACGAGAATTAAAATTCATAAAATAATATATCTTATAGAATTGCGCACCCTATCGCGTAAGGTGTTGGTGCAGGCATTTTGCAAAGAATCTGGGTGAAGAGTACATGAAAGCCAAAGTCATGAGCGGTGTCTCAACCCAGTCTTACGCTGGGTTTGTCAACTTAATTTTGCCGAATGCTAAAAGGGTTAGCTGATGCCGTTTGACGCAACGCTACATACTGTGAACACCACTGGTGGCGGAGATCTGGTTGTACAAGGCTCGACTACGCCCGCGATTATCTCCGGTCTGACTGTGTCGTTTGATGGGGGCGTAACTTTCCAGCCTTATACGTATTTGGGGCAAGGCAACTACCGCGGATCAGGCGAATCCGGTGAATTCATTCAGGTAGGTGGTCAAATCTATGCTTGGGATACTGACAATCCCACAGGCCCAATGACCACGGGTAACTGGCAAATTGGTGAAACTGAACTTGATCCAACGGACCCACCCTGTTTTGTAGCAGGAACTTTGATCGAGACGGAGTCAGGCCCACGTGCGGTCGAAGATTTGGTCGTTGGTGACAGGGTCTGCGTTTCAAACGATGAAACTTTGCCGATTGTTTGGGTCGGGAAGAAAACCCTTAACGCAGATGTTCTACGCGCAAATCCGAAATTCAGGCCTGTTCACATTCGGCGTGATGCGCTCGGACCAGGACTTCCTAACAGGGATTTATGTGTATCGCCACAGCACAGGATCGTGCTGGATGGCTGGCGGGCCGAACTTTTGTTTGGTGAGCCGATGGTTTTTTCAGCCGCGGTTCATTTGGTCAATGACAATACGATCCGGCAGGTGCAGCCGGTTGCACCGGTGGAATACTATCATATCGCATGCCCGCGGCACGCGATATTAAGATCTCATGGTTTAAAGAGCGAGAGTCTGTTTTTAGGTGGCAGGGCCTTAAATTCTTTTGACCGTCGTGACATCGAAGAATTACGAGCGCTGTTTCCAGAGCTAATTAGGCAAGAGACTGGTGCGCAACGTACTCGGCTACGCTGTCTCAAGCGCCCTGAGGTTATAGCCCTTCAAGGCATGCTCCCTCACTAAAGCAGATTACTTAAAGTTGCGGCTGTCCTTAATTTGATCCCAAGCCCAAACAACTTCTTGTAATTGTTCTTCCTGCGATCGATCGCCGCCGTTCATATCTGGATGCAGAACTTTGATTAGCTTTTTATAGGCTTTGCGGACTTCGGCTTTGGTCCAGCTGTCGTTTGCGTCCAGTATCTCTATTGCACGGCGTTCGGTTGGGGGCAGCCGGCGGCCGCCTCCACCGGCGGTACGCCCAGGATTTTTTGTCGCATTTGCACCTAAAACCTGATGCGGGTCTTCAATGCCCAACCGGGCCCAAGCGCGTGCTTCGGGGTCTCCCATTGGCTTGGTTTCGCGCTCCCACACTTTGTCCTTTGATCGCTGAGCATTCAACTCAGCCTCGGTTGTGCCGTCAAAGAAGTTCCACTTTTGGTTATATTCACGCACATGCTGTTGGCAGAACCAATAGAAATCATCCAGAACATCCGGCGCCTTGGGTGCACGAAACTTTCCCGCCTCTTCGCATCCCTCGTGATCGCAGATTCGGGTTGAAGTCTCGGACGCACCCGACATGCCCCGACGCCCGCGCGGTTTCTTTTTCTTAGCGCTGGATACGGACATATCGAATCCAAACGGGTCTGATTTTTCCATTGGCCTGCTCCTGAGAACGCGTCTTTTCGACTCGGAGGCAGCAGTTTAACGTAAGGGCCAGAGAGTAGAAGAGGGAAGCGGCAAAATTTTTTGCTGCCAAGCAAAAAAATGAGCATTACTGACGAAATTCGCGCTCGCTTACAGGCGACTTTTGACCCAAGCGAGCTGGATGTGATCGATGACAGTGAAAGCCACAGAGGCCACGCAGGGTTTCGAGAAGGTGGCGAGAGCCATTTCAATGTCCGCATTCGCTCTGAGGCGTTTCAAGGTCAATCACGTGTCGCCCGTCATCGAGCCGTACACGCCGCGCTCGGGGACGTGGTTCCGCGCATTCATGCGCTGGCCTTGGACATCGATGTTTGAGAGGCTGGGTGAGAAACTCAATCGGAAAGGCGACGAACTGCATTAATCCAGTCGCTTGTACATAAAAGTTGTTGGTTCCAGCCTGTCGTCAAATGGATTTCGGCAATAATCCGGCACTTCTCCGGCGATTTCAAATCCCATGGTCTGGTAAAGCATGCGCGAAGGATCTGAACTGCGCGTGTCGAGAACCAACAGGGTTCTTTTCAATTCGGATGCTCGCTTTATCAGTGCCGTCATTAATGACCGCCCCACTCCTCTACGTCTTGCGTTGGGATTCACCAACAATTTGGCCACATCTGCGCGGTGTGTTTGATTAGGCATTCCGGCCGGGATCAACTGTACCGTGCCGACGATTCCGCCGCCATCATAGGCAACAAAAAGATCCAGCGATTTTCTCACTAGGCCAGGTCGAACAGTGGCTTCCCAATATGTTCTGGCGTCATCCTGTGAAAACGGTAGAACGAACCCAATGCTTGCTCCGGTATGAACACACCCGTGCAGAATTTCAGTCAGATCATCCAACGCGGCGTCGAAAGACTTTTCAAAGAGCTGTGTAATCATATCAATACCATCATGTATCTAGCGCCTCTGGAGGCGTTTGTTTCAAACTTCGTCGGGCCGGACAGGTGGTAGCGCAGACAATCTCCGGCACCGAGTTCATGGGCGATGCCATCAACATTCAAAATCAAGAATCCATCCAGAACTATCAGATGGTGCTCTTGCCCTGGTTTCGGAGGTGCATCGTAAGCAATAACCGTTTCGGGTGGTAAGTGACATTCCAGAACCTCGCCGCTTAGCCCAGTTGCTGGCGGCGAAACCGACTTGCGGGTGAACCCCGTCTCGGGGTCTCGCCATTCAGGCTGCTTGTCAAAAGGCACGCGCGGGGCAAAGCTGTCTTCAACCATCATTAGCAATCGGGACATTGGCAGTTCAAATACTGCGCACAGTCTTCCCAGAGTTTCAGCGGTCGGACTGACATCGCCCTTTTCCATGCGCGACAATGTAGCTCGGCTGATATCGCTAAGTGCGGCGAGTTGCTCGAGTGACCAGCCACGTGATTTGCGTAATTCGCCAAGCCGTGAGGCCAATCTATTAGAAAGTGAATCTTGCATATCTCAATAATGGGAATCATGTTCGTATTCGAGATTATTGATTAAAAATAATAAATATACAACAAAAAAGGGTGCAGAAAACTGCACCCTAATAGTACTGATAACTACTTTTGGTTCATTTCCAACCAACTTCGTTGAAAATCTTCTGAGCTTCGGGGATGTTCTTTGCAACATCTGACAAGCTTACTTCATCAGCTTTGAACTCGCCCATTTGTTTGACTGAGTCCGCAAGTTCAACGCTCGCGACGGCCGGAAATTCATCATTCCCAGCCGAAAAGTATTGCTGTGCCTGATCACTTGCGAGGTATTCCAGAAAAAGGACCGCATTATCTTTATTCGGAGCATTTGCAGCCACACCTGCGCCGGACAAATTCATGTGCGCGCCATAGCTGTCCTGATTTGGAAACACGAAGCCGATCATATCGCGATCAGCTGATAGCCCCTTAACGTCTTTGCGGATCGCGCGCGCGAAATAGTAAGTATTCGACACTGCAATTTCGCATTCGCCCGAGACTATGCCACGCAACTGATCGGTGTCTCCGCCTTGCGGTTTACGTGCCATGTTGGCAACAATGCCTTCGGCCCAGGATTTTGCAGCCTCTTGTCCTTCATGCGTAATTATCGAAGCAAGCAGCGTCTGGTTGTACGTGTTGCTGGAGGACCTAATGCAGACCAGCCCCTTGTATTCTGGTTTCGCCAGATCGGCATATGTGGTCGGGGGGTTCGACACGTTTTCTTTGTCAAAGAAAATGATACGGCCGCGTTGAGAAAATCCGAACCACTGGTTGTCGTTGTCCTGTAGATTTGCAGGGATGCGGTCTTCCAGAACCGAACTTTCAACGGATTGTAGAACGCCAGCATTCTTGGCCCGTTCCAACCGTGATGTGTCCACAGTCAACAATATATCAGCAGGCGAGTTTGCTCCTTCGGCCTCCATCCGGGCGATCAGTTCATCTGCCTTGCCTTCTATACGGTTGATAGTGACTCCTGTGGCCTCTTCAAAGTCTGTGTAGAGACGTTCGTCGGTGTCGTAGTGGCGCGACGAATACAGGTTTAATTCGCCCTCGGCAAAGGCTGAGGCAGCGATCAAAGTCACCAAAGTTGCCGCGGCGCAGGTTGAGGATTTCAGCATAATCTATCCCGATATTGAAAGGTGTCACGGGCAATAACCCGACTGATTTAGTCAATTAAACGATTCTGGGTGGGATGCAAGTAATTCTGACAAAAATACTAAGTCAAAGACCCAAGCCTATTTTTGCGGCTTGGCGGAAGAAATCTACCACCTCAAGCATGAGCTGAGAAATCAGAAACGCCCTCGGCTAGCCATGCGCCGAGGGCCTTACAAGCATCGGGAACTTTAAGCCATAACCCTAAATGCGGAGCGAATAGCGGCTCTCATAGCTTCCCGAGTTTCGGTTTCTTGTAAGTCCGGCCCGGCCATCACCAACTTGGAGCCGGGCGTAGTTGGAAGGCCTAACTTGTTGTTCACAACCGACAGGCCCGAGTGAAGCGATGACCGACCCAGCATCCCAACTGCAATTCCAGCTTCCACTGCAGCAATGACACCCGACACACTTTGGCTGGAATATACAACGCGGTAGGGCTTTCCCCGGCTGTTCAGAGAGTTGATCGCTGAGTCGCGCCACCAACAGGCGTGGTCAAACAAGGCAACCGGCAAGTTTTCTTCGGTTTGGAAATCGCGGGCTGCTGACGCCACCCAGCATGTAGGATCTTCAAAAAGAATCTCTTCGTGGTTACCCGGCTGTTCCACTTCATAAATCGCGAGGTCGAACAAACCCTTTTCAAGTGCCTCTGGGAAACCAGTACTTAAGGCACAGGTCACCTCTAACTCGACCCTTGGGTGTAAGCGGCTGAACGCGGCGATGATCTCCGAAAGTTTTGCTCTGCCATGATCATCAGGGATCGCCAGTCGCAATTTGCCTGCAATGGTATTTTGGGACATGTCCTGCAAGGCTGCGTCCAGACGCGCGGTTACTTCCTGCGCAACGGGTAACAATCGATGGCCCGTGTCGCTTAGAACAATACCGCGACCATGTCTTTCAAAAACAGGTTGCCCGAGAATGGTTTCGAGCCGCTTGACCTGAAGAGAAGTGGCGGATTGGGATCTGTGAATCCGCACCGCGCCCTCTGTAACGCTGCCAGACTCTGCCACTGCAATGAAGGTGCGAAGCAGATCGCTGTCCAAGTTTTGCATTCGAAATTCCTATAGGAGAGATTTATACTATTTGTTTCACCAATGTCAGATCAACCACTAGGTTTCAAGGTCAGAGGAGTATCCCATGACCGATCAGACAGTTATCAGCCAACGATCAGGCAGGAAATTTTTGATATGGAGCTTGTGCCTATTGGCGACGATTGGTGCTGGTTTTGCTTGGCCCGAACATGCCGTGAGCGTCGTCAAGTTCGTAATCTGGGGATTGCTAGCAGTCGCCCCAATCGTCATTCCTGGCATATTCGTTGCGGCTTGGATCATTGCCAGCGGCGCGGATGCGCACATTGCAGGCGCTTTCGAGGGAAGAACCCTGAAGACAGTTGTTGCAGCTTCGTTTATCGGAGCTATCACGCCGGTTTGTGGTGTTACCGTCTTGCCGCTTATGGCCGGGTTGTTAGCTGCAGGTGTTCCGCTTGCACCAATCATGGCGTTTTGGTTGTCATCTCCGATCACTGATCCAGCCATGCTTGCAACGACAGCCGCAACCCTTGGCTTTAGTTTTGCTGTCGGCAAAACAGTGGCTGCTTTTGGGTTGGGTTTATTCGGTGGTGCAGTGACCGGATTGTTCGCCCAGACGTCTTGGGCGCTGAATGCTTTGCGGGATAATGGTTTGGCACGCCAACTTAGCGTCGGCAGATGTGGCGACGATACAACTTTCGACCCCTGGATCTGGAATACCGAAGCGCGTCGACGGTCCTTCGCCGCTCAATTCTGGGCCACATCCCGACTTATCCTGATCTGCTTAGTTCCGGCATTCGCCGCCGAGTATGCATTGAACGCCGCTTTAACCCCCGGAGTTTTAGCTGCTTACGTCGGAGAGGATCAATGGTGGGCTGTACCTGCCGCAGTGTTTGTCGGCGCGCCAGCTTATATCGATGGATATGCGGCTTTGCCGCTCACGCGTGGATTGATTGAAAACGGGATGTCCGAAGGCGCGGCAATGGCCTTTTTGATCTCAGGTGGTGTCGTGAGTATCTGGGGCGCAATGGCTATCGCCCCTGTGCTAAAGTTGAAACCGTTTCTTTTATACCTGCTGCTTGCGGTTCTGGGCTCTGTCGCAGCAGGATATTTATTTGGATGGATGGTCTGAATTCATTTTGATACGGCAGCCAATCGTTCAAGGAAGACTGCGTAATCAGATCCTCAATGTTCGTTGGCCAGAACAAAAAAAACCGCGCTTGGATGCGCGGTTTTTTGTTCTGTGATTTGTTCTCAGCCTTGGCGCGCTTTGAACTTACGCTGCGTCTTGTTGATCACGTAGACGCGGCCTTTGCGACGCACAACCCGGCAGTCACGGTGCCGATTCTTGAGCGAGCGGAGCGAGTTCTTGACCTTCATGGCCTGTCTCCAATCTGCGGCGCCTTCATCAAGGACGTGGCCAGCGCCTGGGTTAGCGGGTGTCCCGAGTCAGACCCGAAACAGTGAACACAATGGTGGGCGGTACAAGGATCGAACTTGTGACCCCTTCGATGTCAACGAAGTGCTCTACCGCTGAGCTAACCGCCCACGAACCATAGCGAGACTGCCCCATAACGAAATGGGGCGCGGAACCCCGCGCCGGTAGCGGGGTCTATAAAAGGAGTCGTTAGGGGGATCAAGGGGTTTGGAAGAACTATTTTCCGGTCTATGTTCAACGCGAAGAAGGAGAGACTATGCCGACCGAAGCTTACAATTTGGTTATGCCGGAGAAACTGAGTTCATGCGCAGTTTTTGCATCCCCGCATAGTGGTCGGGACTATCCTGCGGCGTTTCTGGACCGCTCGGTTCTGAATTATAAAACGATTCGATCGTCAGAAGATGCGTTTGTTGATCAACTGTTCGACAGCGCCCCCCGGCATGGTGCACCGTTTCTTACGGCTGCAATGCCACGCGCTTATCTGGATTTGAACAGAAATGCGGACGAGCTGGACCCGGCTTTGATACAAGGGGCCCGGAGGCAGGGGCACAATCCCCGGGTCGCATCGGGTCTGGGCGTGATTCCCCGCGTGGTCGCCAACGGTCGTGTGATTTACAATGGAAAAATCACTATGGATGAGGCGCGTTTGCGCATCGATAATTATTGGCGACCGTATCATGCGTGTCTCAAATCTCTGCTATCAGAGGCGCATCAAAAATTTGGGCAAGCCATACTTATCGACTGTCATTCAATGCCGCATGAAGCCGTAGCAATTTCAGGTACAGGGCAGTCCAAACGACCCGAGATTGTTCTGGGGGATCGGTTTGGAGCCTCGGCGTCGGGGGCAATCGTGGACCAGATCGAGTCCGCTTTTGCTTCCGCCGGATTGAATGTTGCGCGAAACACACCTTTTGCCGGAGCCTATGTGACTCAGACCTACGGGCGCCCGGGGCGACACCAGCACGCGATTCAGGTCGAAATTGATCGTTCATTGTACATGGATGAGGAACGGATCGAGCCTAACCAAAACTTTCACGCGTTCCGAACTTTAATGGATTTAGTAATTTCTGAAATTGCCAGTATCGGTTCAGAACCTGCGCGGTTGGCCGCAGAATAATTTTCAACGTAACGCGCGGCCTTTTACAATAGCATCAGTGCCGAACCTTTTTCGGATTTCATCGGTTGCTCGTTCGGCCTGCGATCTGCGGGCCGCGCCAGGGTCAAGCAAATCGCCTGAAATGTCTGCCTGATCCTCAGGGCACAGATCAGAAAGGCCACAACCCAATAAACGATACGGGCCTTGGTCACCAACTTGATCAAACAAGCCGCGCGCAGTTCGATAAATGCGATCTGCAATTTGCGTTGGATCGCGCAATGAAACACGCCGCGTTATCAGCTTGTGGTTTGCTTGCTTTAGTTTCAATGTCACCACACGCCCTGCCAATCCTTTGG
This sequence comes from Ruegeria sp. BHSA163, assembly GCF_059613365.1. NCBI lineage: Bacteria > Pseudomonadati > Pseudomonadota > Alphaproteobacteria > Rhodobacterales > Roseobacteraceae > Ruegeria > Ruegeria sp. BHSA163. The sequence continues at coordinate 14,032 of NZ_JBXWSJ010000027.1, read as the reverse complement.
CCTTAGCCCTGTCAGCAACCTTTTCAGACATACGCCATATATGACCGTCCAAAATTTCGATACTGGCCGTGTCTTCAAAAAACGTCGTCTCATTACTGATGGATTTCATTGGTTCGTGGGCCGAGACACGGCGCTTATCTTGACCGCGAGCCAAATGCCATAAACGGTATCCCATGGACCCAAACCGAGCTGTTAACGCTTCCTGATCCCAACGCAAAAGGTCGGAAAAGGTGCGAATTCCCGCACGATCCAACGACTCTTGCGCCGCCGGACCTATGCCCCAAATCAAGCGCACGGGCTTATCGTGTAAGAAATCAGCCGTTTCAGCCTTGCCAATAATTGAGAACCCCCGGGGTTTGTCCAGATCAGACGCGACCTTTGCCAAGAACTTGTTATGTGACAGGCCAATAGATCCGGTTACTCCGAGCTCTTCTTTCATGCGTTTAACAAGTCGTGCCAACATCACCGCTGGCGGCGCCCCGTGCAGGCGCTCTGTACCGGAAAGGTCTAGAAACGCCTCGTCCAGAGACAGCGGCTCGACGATCGGTGTCAACTCATCCATCATCTTGCGGATTTCGCGGGAAACTTCGGCATAGGCTGACATTCGCGGTTTTATGACCACTGCATCTGGGCAAACTTGAAGCGCTTTGAACATGGGCATAGCAGAACGCACACCCCGAATCCGAGCCACATAGCATGCGGTCGACACCACTCCGCGTTTTCCGCCCCCGATAATAACCGGTTTGTCTGCCAGCTCCGGGTTGTCTCGTTTCTCGACCGAGGCATAAAAAGCATCGCAATCCATATGCGCAATGGATAAGTCAAATAGCTCGGGATGAGTTTTGACGCGAGGGCTGCCGCAGGAAGGGCAACGGCGTTCCTCAGCTAGTAAAGTCAGGCAATCTCGGCAAATTCCGGGCATAAAAGTCCCCACGCGGTCCACGAATGGGCAGGGCGTTTCTTATAGCACCGTTTCCGGACGATCAAAGGGCCATCGTTTGAGTTAGTCTTTGTGAAAGAAGACCCCCCGCGACTTTGCGGGGGGAGGTAACGAACCTCAGGAAGAACTGGTTCGTTGGGGGAGTGTCTCACCCCTAAATTCGCCGATAAGACTTGTTTTCGATAGAACGAAGGCGCGCGGCAATAAACTCGCTTTTTGAATGTGTGTTTTCAGGCACAGAGACGATTTGGTACAGAACCAATGAATATTGACGTAAGGTCAAGCCGTTGCAATCGAAACCTGAGATTATTTCAGCCCGAATCCCTGGACAGTTCAGTGCCGTGTCAAGGAATTTAACTCGTTCAGAACCGCTTCGGCCGCAGATTTTGGGTCCTCTGCCTGATAGATCGGACGGCCTATAACGATGTGATCAGCGCCATCACTAATCGCAGTTGCAGGAGTGGCCACGCGTTTCTGATCTCCAAGTGATGTTCCGGCGGGTCTTACGCCGGGCGTAACGATCACGCGATTTTTGGCCTGAGGCAGTGCTCGGATCAGGGCGGCCTCTTGTGGGCTGGCAATTACGCCATCGGCGCCGGCCTCTAACGCTTTCGCCGCCCGTTCAACGACAAGCTCTCGCACGTCGCCTGGTTTGATCAGACTGGCATCCAGATCTTCGCGGTTCAGTGAAGTCAGGATTGTGACGGCGAGGATCTTCAAATCTTTTCCCGAGGTGCCTTCCTTTGCAGCACGGACAACATGAGGGTCGCCGTGAACGGTAAGGAAGTCCAAATCAAACTGTGCCAACCCGCGTACTGCGTTTTCGACTGTGTTGCCGATGTCGAACAGCTTCATGTCCAGAAAGATACGCTTGCCATGATCCTGCTTCAGTTCGTTGGCCAATGCCAATCCGCCGCCTGTCAGCATCCCCAGTCCGATTTTGTAGAATGATACACTGTCGCCCAAGCGTTCAGCCATAGCCAGCCCTTGCAGGGCATTCGGGACATCAAGGGCTACGATCAGGCGGTCATCTGACATTGCGTTCGGGCTCCTATTTGGCAAACGTCTGCGTCCTAGCTGTTTCGGGCGCTCGTGTCCATGCGTGACCAATCAAAGGAACAACTGTCCAGAACTAGCGTCTGTGTTATGTTGCGAGACATGTAAATTGGAATAAAGAAAGCAATAACATGAAAAAGCTATTGGTTCTGGGGGCGACTGTTGCTTTGACGGCCTGCGATAACTCTGCACCGAGCGATGAGGCCGTCGCAGCCCCGCCTGAGCCAACTTCAGACGACTTGATGTTGGTACGCGGCTATCGGTCGACGGACGACCAATGCCAACTGACTGGGGAAACCTCGTTTACTGTAAATTTTCTGGATGATGCAGCTGATCTTGTGTCTTGCCCTTCGGGTAGCGAAGCGGCGCAGTCGCTGGTGGCTGCGTACAACGCGCGGCAGGTGGCAGAAACCGGTGGCTACACTGTCTACACGGTGCCACGTCGCTGATTGGATCAGTACTTTGGTCCGGTGTACAAATGACCTCGGCGGATAATCACGATCGCGTTGATGGCGATAAGGGCGATACTCGTCAGTTCCAAAATCCAATTCATCCGAATGGATTGAATTTCAGTGTTCAAAAACTCATCAAAATGATGGAATCCCGCCGCGCGTATCAGGATAAAACAAATCAGAATAATCAAACCGATCAAGGCAAGGCCAACGGCCCGCAGATGCTGTCTTAGCGCCCAAAGGCTAAAGATGGCGATGTTAAAACCGGTCAACACAATGGCTACAATAAAGATGAACTGAACAGCGCGCCGTTCTTCGTACCAGCCTTGCATCTGTGATAGGCATCGGCCACCAGCCGTCAAGGCAGATTGAAGATCTAGCTGTTTGTTTATCATTAACCCAAACAATACAATGCCCAGCGTTGCCCAAAACACGCGAACAGTACCTTCAGGATGTCGAGGGCTCGCCACAAGACACAACACTGCTGTGAGGCCATAGGCGGCGACAGTCACCCATCCCAGCACGCTGGGATCACCAATGACGGGGGACCAGTCATCAGCAATGCATGCCCCAAGATTGTCGGTTACGCTCATGCTATCTTTGGATCAGTGCCGCCACTGCAGCGCTGCGACATTAATTTGCAAAAGATCATATGCTCGTATTTGCCCCATGTTTCCATCTCAACTTAGCGATCCGGGGATAATGACGAAAGAGGTCTTGATTCCCTACCGTTATTTACCAAATTGAACTTGAGGCCCATATCGACGCGTGCCGCCAAGCGGGCGCAGCTAACAGGGCGCTTGATAAAAGGAGAATGGAATGGACTTGAATAAGTTCACCGAGCGGGCACGGGGATTCGTGCAAGCAGCGCAGACAATAGCGCTGCGCGAGGGGCACCAGAGATTGGCACCCGAACATATTTTGAAAGCATTGATGGATGACGATCAGGGGCTGGCGAGCAATCTGATCACACGCGCGGGCGGCGCGCCCACGCGGGTGGTTGAGGCGCTAGACGCTGCTATGGCAAAGATCCCCCAGGTCAGTGGCGACGCAGGCCAGATTTACATGGATGGGCAAACCGCCAAAGTGTTGGACGAGGCTGAGAAAATCGCCATCAAAGCGGGTGACAGCTTTGTGCCCGTTGAACGCGTTTTGATGGCGCTTTGCATGGTGAAGTCCAAGGCGAAGGACGCGTTGGAAGCCGGTGCCGTATCTGCCCAGAAACTGAACGAGGCGATTAACGATATTCGAAAGGGACGTACCGCGGACTCGGCGTCGGCAGAGGAAGGCTATGACGCCCTCAAGAAATATGCACGCGACCTGACCGAAGCCGCAGCCGAAGGCAAGATCGACCCAATCATCGGACGTGACGAAGAAATTCGCCGCTCGATGCAGGTTCTGTCGCGCCGCACCAAAAACAACCCGGTTCTTATCGGTGAACCTGGTGTCGGTAAAACTGCGATCGCAGAAGGTATGGCCTTGCGTATCGTCAACGGTGATGTTCCTGAGTCTCTTAAGGACAAAAAGTTGCTTGCGCTCGACATGGGCGCGTTGATCGCTGGCGCGAAATACCGCGGTGAGTTTGAAGAACGCCTAAAGGCAGTTCTGACTGAAGTGACCGAGGCGGCGGGTGAGATTATCCTGTTCATCGACGAAATGCACACTTTGGTGGGCGCCGGGAAATCCGACGGCGCGATGGATGCCGCCAACCTGATTAAGCCCGCATTAGCTCGGGGTGAGTTGCACTGTATCGGCGCAACCACGCTGGATGAGTATCGGAAATACGTTGAAAAAGACGCGGCACTCGCACGTCGGTTCCAACCCGTAATGGTACAGGAGCCGACCGTCGAGGACACAATCAGCATTCTTCGTGGTATCAAGGAAAAATACGAACTGCACCACGGCGTACGCGTTTCAGACTCGGCTTTGGTTTCGGCCGCGACGCTGTCCCATCGCTATATCACGGACCGCTTCTTGCCAGACAAAGCCATCGACCTTGTTGATGAGGCAGCGTCGCGTCTGCGGATGGAGGTTGACTCCAAGCCAGAGGAACTTGACCAACTGGATAGGCAGATTCTGCAGATGCAGATCGAGGAAGAGGCGCTGAAGCTAGAAGATGACGCTGCTTCGAAGGATCGTTTGGATACTTTGCAAAAAGATCTGGCTGATCTGCAGGAACAATCCGCGGAGATGACAGCTCAGTGGCAGGCTGAACGTGACAAGCTGGCCGGTGCCCGCGATCTGAAAGAGCAGCTCGAAAAGGCGCGGGCAGATCTGGAGATTGCAAAGCGTGAAGGCAACCTCGCCAAGGCGGGTGAGCTGTCTTATGGAGTCATCCCCGAGCTTGAGAAAAAGCTGACCGAGGCAGAGAATGCCGAAAGCAACGCCATGATGGCAGAAGAAACCGTGCGTCCTGAACAGATTGCCTCGGTGGTCGAGCGCTGGACAGGTATCCCTACCTCGAAAATGCTGGAAGGCGAGCGCGAGAAGCTGCTGCGGATGGAAGATGATCTGCATTCCCGCGTGATCGGTCAGGACGCGGCGGTAACTGCTGTTGCCAACGCCGTGCGCCGCGCTCGTGCTGGTTTGAACGACGAGAACCGCCCGCTGGGTTCGTTCCTGTTCCTTGGTCCGACTGGCGTGGGCAAAACTGAACTGACCAAGGCTGTAGCGAACTTTCTATTCGACGACGACAACGCGATGGTGCGAATCGACATGTCCGAGTTCATGGAAAAGCACGCCGTCGCCCGCCTGATCGGGGCCCCTCCGGGCTATGTCGGCTATGACGAAGGCGGAGTGCTGACCGAAGCCGTGCGGCGCAGGCCATATCAGGTTGTGCTGTTTGATGAGGTGGAAAAGGCGCACCCGGATGTGTTCAACGTTCTATTGCAGGTTCTGGACGATGGGGTTCTTACCGATGGTCAAGGCCGCACTGTCGACTTTAAGCAGACGCTGATCATCCTGACGTCGAACCTTGGGTCTCAGGCACTCAGTCAGCTGCCCGAAGGCGCGGACAGTGCGCAGGCAAGGCGCGACGTGATGGATGCTGTCCGGGCGCATTTCCGGCCGGAGTTCCTGAACCGTCTGGACGAAACGATCATCTTTGACCGACTTAAGCGGGCTGATATGGATGGCATCGTCGATATCCAGATGGCACGCCTGCAGAAACGTCTGGCCGCCCGCAAGATCGAACTGGCATTGGATGATAGTGCCAAGGAATGGCTGGCCAATGAAGGGTATGATCCGGTCTTTGGCGCTCGTCCTTTGAAACGCGTTATTCAGCGCGCCTTGCAGAACCCGCTGGCAGAAGCTTTGCTGGCCGGTGAGATCAAGGATGGAGAAACCGTTCCCGTGACAGCCGGAGCAGAAGGCCTAATTATCGGTGACAGGTTGGGTACATCTGATCGCCCACGTCCCGATGATGCAGTCGTGCATTAATTTTGAAACACTTAGCATCAAGAGACCCGTCTATTAGGCGGGTCTTTTTTATGACTGCATGCTAATGATCGCGGAACTCTCGGCTTTTGCGCAAAGCTCGCAATTCTTCAGGGGACATTTTGGGGCCGGTTTTGGTTACAGGTGGTGGGGTGGAGGCCCGATCAAGTTGCGCATTCGCTTTTGAGGCCGCTATAGCCAAATCCTCGCACAGTTTCTGGTATCCCAAAACCCCTCCTGCGCACTGCAGGCTATACGTCCAGACGCCAATCAACATGATAGCGACCGACAGACCAATCAGAGACCAGACAGGCCGTACGGCCGCAGTGCCATAGATCATATTTCGAACTTCCACTGCGTCAGCCGATAAGGTCTCGGTCGTTCCTGATAGAAACAGCAATGTGATCAGGATTGCGTAAAGGGTGGTGGACCCAACATAGCTAAGAACGGTCAACCCAAAAAGTTCTCCGAACGAAGCTCTGAAGTGTCGAAAAGGCGTGTAAGTCAGACCGTCAGGGTCTCTCCCGATTGAAGCGGATGCAATAGGCACGAGCATGCTGGCGCGAAACGAGCAAGCAGACAGGAAAACTGCTACAACAACCGCAACGGCAGGGATCGCCAAAGAAGGCTCCAAGAACCTAAGCGCGACATCCTTGAATGCATCAAGTTGAAAGATTTCGGAAGACGTCAGCAATAATGGGATGGCAAGCATTAGCGCAAGAATCAATGTCATGCCTGCGCTTTGTACAGCACCGTAAATGACGGCGGGAATTACCAATGTCCGAATACGATTACTGGGTTTCACATTCATGGATTGAAGGCCAAACCTGGCGCCGAGAAGAATTGGCAGGGCGCTTGCAGAAGCAATTATCAGAAAAGCCAGAAAAATTGCCGATGTTGGGAATAGAATGCTTATCAGCAGCTCCAAAATCGTGCCGACAATTACGTAAAGCACCAACCCAATCAGCATGAAAGGCAGTGCGATAACAAGCCGCCAGAATATAGACAACGATAAAGGAATGGCTTGAGACAAGAACATCGAAATTTACTGAATACAATCTTTAGGTGTTTTTCTAATAATGAGATCCCGATAAACGTGCCAGTTGTTTTGAATGGCATGCATCAGAGCGACCAAGTTATGTGTCTTTTGGGAGCCGGTTTTCCGTTCTGACGCAATCGGAAGCCTTATTTGGACCCGAAAAATAGGCTTTACGTTACAATCTCGTCTCTCAATCGTTATGAGTGTTGTCTTTGCCCTGTGCTAAGAGGGGATTAACTCATGTCGTAATTGGGTTGTTCAAGGAGGCCTGAATGGCGCATCGCTGGTCTAACAAACTTACACATGCCGACGTTACACCGCGGGCGGCTTTTCTGAACCGACGGCAGGTAATCGCTGGGCTGGGAGGTTTGGGGTTAACGGGTTTGGCAAAGCCCGGCGCGGCTCAAGAAGGGTTGGAGCCGAATACTTGGGAAGAAATCACATCCTATAATAATTTCTATGAATTTGGGACGCGCAAAGATGACCCAGCCAAATATGCGGGTGCGTTGACGACTGAACCCTGGGCTATCGAAATCGACGGGATGGTGGAACGTCCCGGCGAATATGACTTTAAAGATGTGATGGCCGAAATGACGGTTGAAGAGCGAATCTACAGATTTCGTTGTGTTGAAGCGTGGTCAATGGTCATTCCCTGGAATGGGTTCGAACTGGCCGATCTTTTGAACATGGCAGGCGTTCAGGAAGGAGCAAAATACGTGGCGTTCGAAACCGCGTTGCGTCCCGACGAAATGCCAGGTGTTCAATTCCCAGTATTGGATTGGCCCTATCGTGAAGGGTTGAGGCTGGACGAAGCGATGCACCCTCTGACGATAATAGCCACAGGTATATACGACCGTCCGATCCCAAATCAAAACGGCGCACCGTTGAGGTTAGTGGTACCGTGGAAATATGGCTTCAAATCGATAAAGTCGATTGTTCGTATTACCCTGACGGAAGAGGAGCCACCTACGAGTTGGAATATGGCGATCCCAGGTGAATATGGGTTCTATAGCAATGTGAATCCCAATGTAGATCACCCGCGCTGGTCGCAAGCATCCGAACGCCGGATCGGTGGTGGACTTTTCGCGAAGCGTGAACCAACGCTTATGTTCAATGGTTACGAAGAAGAGGTCGCCGATCTGTATGACGGTATGGATCTTGCGAAAAACTATTGAAGTCATGCGGGCCCTAAGTCAGATCCTTCGCCGCGTTCCAGTTTGGGTCGTTTATGTGCTGGGCTTATTGCCGGCCCCTTGGTTGTTTTACCTCGGTCTTACCGGAGGCTTGGGTGTAGAACCGATCGAGGCGCTTGAGCACAGGTACGGAGAACTTGCACTTCAACTATTGATCATTGGGCTGGCGATTACGCCGCTGCACCGACAATTCCGCCTGAATCTCATCAAGTTTCGCCGTGCAATTGGCGTATTAACTTTCACATATGTCAGCTTGCACCTGCTGGTCTGGCTTGTGCTGGATGTGCAGGTGCCTAGTGAGATTTGGGCTGATATTCTCAAGCGCCCATACATCACGGTCGGCATGGCGGCGTTTGCGCTGATGGTACCGCTGGCACTCACTTCAAATGATTGGTCAGTTCGCAGGCTTGGAATCCGCTGGCGCAAAGTTCACAAGCTCGTTTATCCCGTGGCGATCTTAGGTGCGCTTCATTACGTAATGCTGGCAAAAGGGTTCCAGATCGAGCCTTTGATATACTTAGTGGTTATTTTGGCTCTTTTAGCGTTACGCCTACCGTTCTCGGGCATGTTTCAACGATCTCGTCAGGCCGACATTAGGTGATTTGACCTGAGTCTGTGGGTAACTCTGTACATGAGTCTCTTTCCAGAATTACCTAAGCAATTTTCGTCAGTGAAATTTGAGAATTAATCATTTAACTAACTGTTTTTAAACAATGTTTTACCGAAGTGGGATTTTTTTTGAACTTTTGTCTTTTTCTTCTTGCGGAAGTATTGAGTTGGGCTTAGAAGGCGCTTCACCGGGTCTTTATGGGTTTGGTGACGGGCTGGAGAGTTGGCTGGACGCATCGGAGAGACGGTGGGCATCTGAGGTAAGGGATTGGGCGGTTGCGCTGATTTATTGGCGTGATGGTCTTGTT
>NZ_JBXWSJ010000027.1:0-2500 GCF_059613365.1 Ruegeria sp. BHSA163 | reverse complement strand
GCTCCACCATATCGCTTCGATTTGATCATCGAGCACTTGTATGAGTGCTGGATCATCCAATCGGATGGGTGTGCGAACGCGCATTCTCTTTGAGAATACGCTGCCTCACACTTGGCAGACTTTCTTTGGAAGTCGCCGTAATTGACATCGTATAGAGAGAAATCAATCAACACTGTTTGATCGCGCCGAGTGTGGCGTTGATCTCAGTCGTTCCCTCGCAAGAGGGCGGGTTGTGACACGGGTGTTTCCTCGCCTGTCCACGGCTATCGCGGCTGAAACGAACAGAGTTGTCCAAGTCAAGTACACTAACCCGCATGATCTGACGATCATGCATTGTCTTCTATCCTCTGCGTGGGGCCGACCGACATCGGCAGCGCGGGTTCCAGGATGGAAGGCGGGAAAGTATGCTTTTGGTTCAGAAGAATGACTGCCTTTAGTTACCAGCTGGGCGGTCTCGATTGATTTGATTACTAGCGCAGCTTTGGTTGTGTGCGGTCAAACGCACTCAAGTGGCCGAATAGGCGGTAGTGCCAATATCAAGTCTTTCTCTTTCTGGATCAAATCAAGCGCGAGAAGGGCGTTTGGTGAATGCCTTGGCAGCAAGAGGCGATGAAAGACGTGATACTCTGCGATAAGCCATGGGGAGCTGAGAATAAGCTTTGATCCATGGATCTCTGAATGGGGCAACCCACCTGATACACTCTTATTTATTCGACTGCATGTTTTGCTATGCGAGGTTCGTCCTCAAGTAGCTGAATAGGCGGTGGGACAAAATAAGTGTGTTAAACAGGTACTTAAGACCTGAATACATAGGGTTTTAAGAGCAAACCCGGGGAACTGAAACATCTAAGTACCCGGAGGAAAGGAAATCAATTGATACTCCCCTAGTAGCGGCGAGCGAACGGGGACCAGCCGAGCCGGATAAGTGAGAAGAACATGTTGGGAAGCATGGCCATAGCGGGTGACAGCCCCGTATTCGAAGCTTTGACGGACGTATTAAGTAGGGCGGAACACGTGAAATTCTGTCTGAAGATCGGAGGACCACCTTCGAAGGCTAAGTACTCCTTGCTGACCGATAGCGAACCAGTACCGTGAGGGAAAGGTGAAAAGCACCCCGACGAGGGGAGTGAAACAGTACCTGAAACCGAACGCCTACAATCAGTCGGAGGCTCCTTGCGAGCTGACGGCGTACCTTTTGTATAATGGGTCATCGACTTGGTCTCACGAGCAAGCTTAAGCCGTTAGGTGTAGGCGTAGCGAAAGCGAGTCTTAATAGGGCGCATGAGTTCGTGGGATCAGACCCGAAACCGAGTGATCTAGGCATGGCCAGGTTGAAGGTAAGGTAACACTTACTGGAGGACCGAACCCACATCCGTTGAAAAGGATCGGGATGAGCTGTGCCTAGGGGTGAAAGGCCAATCAAACTCGGAGATAGCTGGTTCTCTGCGAAATCTATTTAGGTAGAGCGTCATCCGAATACCCCGGGGGGTAGAGCACTGGATGGGTAATGGGGCCCCACAGGCTTACTGATCCTAACCAAACTCCGAATACCCGGGAGTACTAGATGGCAGACACACTGCGGATGCTAACGTCCGTAGTGGAGAGGGAAACAACCCTGACCTACAGCTAAGGCCCCCAATTCATGGCTAAGTGGGAAAGCAGGTGGGACGACCAAAACAACCAGGAGGTTGGCTTAGAAGCAGCCATCCTTTAAAGATAGCGTAACAGCTCACTGGTCTAAATAAGTTGTCCTGCGGCGAAGATGTAACGGGGCTCAAGCCATGAGCCGAAGCTTAGGATGCCGTAAGGCATGGTAGCAGAGCGTAGTGTGACATAGTTCCTATCCTCTTTAGCGTTCTTCGGAACGCCTTGGAGGATATTTGGAGCTTTCGATGAAGCGGGCGCGTGAGCGATCCCGTGGAGAGATCACTAGTGAGAATGATGACATGAGTAGCGACAAAGAGTGTGAGAGACACTCTCGCCGAAAGTCCAAGGGTTCCTGCTTAAAGCTAATCTGAGCAGGGTAAGCCGGCCCCTAAGCCGAGGCCGAAAGGCGTAGGCGATGGGAACTAGGTTAATATTCCTAGGCCAGGAGGATGTGACGGATTGCAGGGGTAGTTCAACCTTATCGGATTGGTTGGGCTGCTGAGCAGTTCCTGGAAATAGCCCTCCATCAGACCGTACCCTAAACCGACACAGGTGGACTGGTAGAGCATACCAAGGCGCTTGAGAGAACGATGTTGAAGGAACTCGGCAAAATACCTCCGTAAGTTCGCGAGAAGGAGGCCCGGTTCCTAGGCAACTAGGGGCTGGGGGCACAAACCAGGGGGTGGCGACTGTTTATTAAAAACACAGGGCTCTGCGAAGTCGCAAGACGACGTATAGGGTCTGACGCCTGCCCGGTGCCTGAAGGTTAAAAGGAGAGGTGAGAGCCTTGAATTGAAGCCCAGGTAAACGGCGGCCGTAACTATAACGGTCCTAAGGTAGCGAAATTCCTTGT
>NZ_JBXWSJ010000026.1:0-69932 GCF_059613365.1 Ruegeria sp. BHSA163 | reverse complement strand
TACCGCTGCCACTACCGCTGCCGCCACCGCTACCGCTGCCACTACCGCTGCCGCTGCCACTACCGCTGCCGCTGCCACTACCGCTGCCGCTACCGCTACCGCTGCCACTACCGCTGCCACTACCGCTGCCGCTGCCACTACCGCTGCCGCTGCCACTACCGCTGCCGCTACCGCTGCCGCTACCGCTACCGCTGCCACTACCGCTACCGCTGCCACTACCGCTGCCGCTACCGCTACCGCTGCCACTACCGCTACCGCTGCCACTACCGCTGCCGCTGCCACTACCGCTGCCACTACCGCTGCCGCTACCGCTACCGCTGCCATTACCTTCTGTCTCGTCAGCAGGCCCGTCGCCGGATCGTTGAGAGAACCCGTTGCTTGAAGCTGTAGGTAAGTCGGTTAGTAAGGCCGCGAAAGAAGGGCAAGTCTGAAGTGTACGAGCTAAGATGTCTTCGAAATCTGCGCGTCGCTGAATATAACGCAGCATTCGTTGGTCGACGACTGTACACCCACACAATGTCTCGGACGACACGGACTTTCGGGCCGTTTTGACGCTACATTCTTCCGCTTGAGCCGCACCGGTACTAATTAAAGGAAAGGTTGCGGACACAAATACTAAAGATAATAGTCGGTATTTCACGCGCATGTCGTCACTCCTTCGGAACTCGTTACCATACTGGTCGCACCACAACCCGGTGCCGCACGTTGTACGCATAAACTCAATACTGTACTTCAATTAGAATTACATTCATCCTGCGACGCATTTTCAATACTTGCTAAAATTAAACTTGGTAAAGAAAGGCGCTCGGTGCTGAAAAATGTATAAAAATCAAAAGGAAAAGCCCGCCGTCGTATTTGGCTGATTTTTTTTTGGTTTCCCAAGTCTGGAAGTAAATATGTCGCAACTGCGAAATTGTTTCAATTATGACGACAATTTCTCGATCCTTCTCAATCGGATTTGGCAATGCGCTTGCGTTCATGCGGATCCAAAAATCTTTTGCGCAGACGAACCGCATTTGGAGTGACTTCGACCAATTCATCGTCATCAATATATGCAATGGCTTCCTCCAGCGAGAACTGGATGTGCGGTGTCAGGCGCACTGCATCATCTGAACCGCTGGCCCGGACATTGGTCAGTTTTTTGCCCTTAAGCGGGTTTACTTCAAGATCATTCTCCCGGGAATGCTCACCTATCACCATGCCTTGATAGACCTCGGTTTGCGGCCCGACGAACATTCTGCCACGTTCTTCTAGGTTCCAAAGAGCGTAAGCTACGGCTTGTCCTTTCTCCATTGAGATCAGAACACCGGCACGTCGCCCCGGAATAGGCCCCTTGTGTGGTGCCCATCCGTGAAAAACGCGGTTCAGAACGCCTGTTCCGCGGGTGTCCGTCAGAAACTCCCCTTGGTATCCGATCAAACCACGTGATGGAACCAGCGCAATAATCCGGGTTTTGCCAGCACCAGCCGGTCGCATTTCGGCCAGCTCTCCTTTCCGGGCCCCAGTTATTTTTTCGATCACGGCGCCAGAATATTCGTCATCAACGTCGATAGTAACTTCTTCGATCGGCTCCAAGCGCTGCGCGTCTTCCTCACGAAACAGAACTTGAGGGCGCGAAATGCTAAGCTCAAATCCTTCGCGGCGCATGTTCTCAATCAATACACCCATCTGAAGTTCGCCGCGGCCCGCAACTTCGAAGGCCTCTCCGCCGGGGGTATCCGTTATTCGAATGGCCACGTTGGATTCAGCTTCTTTAATTAACCTGTCGCGAATTACCCTAGATTGCACTTTCTTGCCGTCGCGCCCGGCCAGAGGTGAGTCATTGATGCCAAAAGTGACGGATATGGTCGGGGGATCGATCGGCTGGGCGGGTAGGGCCTCGTCAACCTGAGGTGCAACAAGGGAGTCAGCCACTGTAGCCTTGCTCATCCCAGCAATGGTTACAATGTCACCCGCCTCAGCTAAGTCGATGGCCTGCTGGCTGAGGCCCCTGAACGCCAAAATTTTGGAAGCGCGAAAATTCTCTATCAGAGTTCCATCGCGGCTAAGTGCTTTAAGGCTTTCGCCAGCTTTAAGAGTGCCGCTTTCTACGCGACCCGTCAGAATTCGGCCAATAAAGGGGTCACTGCCCAGAGTGGTCGCCAACATACGAAAGGGTTCGTCCTTATGCGATGCTTGCTGGGGCGCTGGAACGTGGTCGACAATTAGGTCAAACAAGGCGGTCAAATCCTTGCGCGGTCCGTCAAGGTCCATATCAGCCCAACCGGACCTACCCGAAGCGTACATTGCCGGAAAGTCCAGCTGGTCATCGTCTGCGCCCAGATTTGCGAACAAGTCAAAGCATTCGTCCAATGCACGATCTGGTTCGGCATCGGGTTTGTCGACTTTGTTCAGCACAACGATTGGGCGAAGTCCGAGGGCGAGGGCTTTTGACGTTACAAACTTGGTTTGCGGCATCGGCCCCTCGGCGGCGTCTACCAGGAGCACAACGCCGTCCACCATGCTAAGGATGCGTTCGACCTCGCCGCCGAAATCCGCGTGACCCGGGGTGTCAACGATGTTGATGCGCGTACCTTTCCATTCCACTGACGTTGCTTTGGCCAAAATCGTTATACCACGCTCGCGCTCTAGGTCATTGCTGTCCATTGCACGTTCAGCGACAGCCTGATTTTCCCGGAATGCTCCGGACTGTTTGAGCAGTTCGTCCACAAGAGTTGTTTTGCCGTGGTCGACGTGGGCGATGATCGCGATATTACGCAGGTCCATGAGAGGTATGCCTTTGAACGGGAAGTTGACGGGCGCATAACGCGGCACGGACAAAGTTTCCAGCCCCTACCCGCGATCAATTGCCAGAGATATCCGAAAAGGGTCACATTGACAGGGTAGGTGGCATACTGGAAATGAAACCGGCGATACCCATAGTGAAGGCAAACAAGAAGGAATTGACTGGTTTCCGTCCAGTAGTTTCTTTGAGCCAAGAAAGTTGGACAGCCAATAGCTAAAGAGAGAGCGTTGTAACGCAGTCGTTCGTTAATGATTATCTATTGAATTCTTGAATGGCTTGTTTTGTAGAATTCGTCACCGCGATCTCGACTCTAACGACTTTTCGGTGAGTTTTTCGTCAATAATTGCTCGGGCCAGAGCTTTAGATCGAAAATACGTGTTCGGGTTTTGCACTATATTGGCAGACAATAAAAAAGGAGCTTTTTAGCTCCTTTTTGCGGTTCAGTTATATTGGCAATTATTGCTTCGCGATCGCCTTAAGTCGCGACCTATGCTCTGTCAGTCGTTTAACTACGAACTGCCGAGCTTTGCGTTCAGCCATACGGACACGGATTTCCGTCAAAAAGGCCTCCTCCAAAGTTTGCGACGCGGCGGCCAAAACTTCTCCGACCTCGACAAAGAAACGGTCTTCGCCGGTTTCATCCATTACCTTCATGGTGTCTTCGGCCAATTTTGCTGCCAATGTGGTAATGGTGTCTGACATTAGCGTGTATTCTCAGTCAGCCTGCGTTTCACGTATTCGGTCACCTCGGTAATCAAAGTGTCCATGTGGCGATCCTGAAAGAAATGGTCAGCACCCGCCACCTCGTTATGAGTGATAGTGATGCCTTTCTGTTCGTGCAGTTTATTCACCAAGGCCGTCGTATCGGCAGGTGGGGCTACACGGTCCGCAGAACCATTGATTATCAAGCCCGAGGATGGGCAGGGCGCCAAAAACGAAAAGTCATACATATTGGCAGGCGGCGACACACTGATAAATCCGGTAATTTCTGGTCGGCGCATCAATAGCTGCATTCCAATCCACGCACCAAACGAGAAGCCGGCAACCCAGCAATGTTTCGAGTTGTTGTTCATGGACTGAAGATAATCCAACGCTGAGGCGGCATCGCTCAACTCGCCTACGCCCTGGTCATATTCCCCCTGGCTTCGCCCAACGCCACGGAAGTTGAACCGCAGTACGGTAAAGCCCATGTTGTAAAAGGCGTAGTGCAAATTGTAGACCACCTTGTTGTTCATGGTCCCGCCAAATTGTGGGTGCGGGTGCAGAACAATCGCAATCGGTGCGTCTTTTTCCTTCTGTGGGTGGTAGCGGCCTTCAAGGCGGCCTTCGGGTCCGGGAAAAATCACCTCGGGCATATGGGCTTTTGTCCTGTCTTTTTCTCGTTGGCGCCGGGATACGCTTGACGGTAATCCGTGGGCACCTTAGAACGGTTCTAATTATTTCACTGTGCGCAATAGCGCTGTCAGTCGGAGATACGCACTGGCTGCGGCGGCGTCAATGTTTTCGCACTGATCTTACCGCGAGGGTACGATATGAAGCTTTCGACTAAAGGTCGCTATGCAATGGTCGCTCTTGCCGATATCGCCTTACAACCGTCTGATCAGTTGGTCACTTTGGGTGAGATTTCCGAGCGCCAGGATATCTCGTTGCCTTATTTGGAGCAGTTGTTTGTTAAACTTCGGCGAGCAGATCTTGTTGCATCGGTACGCGGCCCCGGAGGTGGATACCGCCTGGCGCGTCCAGCGTCAGACATTCGTGTGGTCGAAATACTTGCCGCGGTCGACGAGACAGTTGATGCAATGCACAAAGGGGCTGGCGCTTCGGGCGGTTCTTCAGGCAGCCGCGCACAATCGCTAACGAATCGGTTGTGGGAAAGTCTAAGTGCCCACGTCTATGTTTTCCTTCATCAAACGCGGCTGTCAGATGTAATAAGAAACGATCTCGCACCTTGTCCTGCAGTGCCGACCCTATTTGCAGTCGTGGACGACTGAAAAGAAAGCGACGCGCGATTATGCAAACAAGCTCAAGCCCAATTCAAGAAAAGATGCATTCATGAAACGTGTTTATCTGGATCATAATGCGGCTGCTCCACTAAGATCCGAGGCAAGGGCGGCGATGATTCAAGCAATGGATTTTGTTGGAAACCCATCATCCGTTCATGCCGAGGGAAGAGCTGCGAAATCCTTGGTGGAAAAAGCCAGGGCACAGATTGCTAATGCTTTTGGCGCCGATGGTGCTGACGTTGTTTTCACTTCCGGGGCAACTGAAGCGGCCGCCTTGGCGCTGCAAGGGCGGCAACTGCAAAGTGCTGCAATTGAACATGACGCGGTAAGGGCATGGACTGATGAGGTTTTACCCGTTTCCTCCAGCGGTATCGTGACAATTGACGATCCCATAAATTCCACATTGCAGTTGGCAAATTCCGAAACAGGAATTGTTCAGAATTTACCTAACGGGCTTGCCGTTACAGATGCGACCCAGGCATTTGGCAAGTTGCCGATCGCCTTCAACTGGTTGGGCGCGCAAATTGCACTGATTTCCGCGCATAAGCTTGGCGGTCCTAAAGGAATTGGTGCAATCGTGATGAAACGCGGCACAGACCTTGCCCCACAAATAAAGGGCGGCGGGCAAGAAATGGGCCGTCGATCTGGAACCGAAAACGTTGTCGGGATTGCCGGATTCGGCGCCGCGGCGGAGGCATCGGCACGAGATTTGGCAAATGGTGTATGGCAAAGGGTTGCAGAATTTAGAAATATTCTAGAAAAGGCCCTTGAGGCCGGGTCACAAGCGACTATTTTTGTCGGGAAAGATCAGGATCGTCTGCCGAACACATCGTGTTTTGCCACACCCGGATGGAAAGGCGAAACGCAGGTTATGCAGATGGATTTGTCGGGGTTCGCGATTAGCGCAGGCTCGGCGTGTTCAAGTGGTAAGGTCCGCGCCAGTGCGGTGTTGACTGCAATGGGTTTTGACGAGGGGATTGCAGCCAGCGCGATTCGCGTGTCGCTGGGCCCTGAGACGACCGAAGAAAATGTGCTTCGTTTCGCGGAAACGTGGCTGGAAAAAGAGAAAAAGCATCGCGCGCGAGCCGCGTGATCTGACGGAGGGTATCTAATGGCCGCCTTGGACCAGACCCAGGTAAAAGAGGGTGTCGATCAGGAAACCGTTGACGCGGTTCGCGAAGTCGGAACCTATAAGTATGGCTGGGACACTGATATCGAAATGGAATATGCGCCCAAGGGCGTGAACCCAGATATAGTCCGGCTGATTTCCGAGAAAAATGAAGAACCTGAATGGATGACCGAATGGCGTTTGGCAGCGTTTGAACGTTGGACCAAAATCGATGAGCCGACTTGGGCAATGGTGCACTACCCAAAAATCGATTTCCAGGATCAGTATTACTATGCCCGGCCGAAGTCGATGGAAGTGAAGCCGAAGTCACTGGATGAGGTTGATCCGAAACTTCTGGCCACTTACGAAAAGCTTGGTATCCCTCTGAAAGAACAGATGATTTTGGCCGGCGTGGAAGGGGCTGAAAACATGCCCGCCGAAGGGCGTAAGGTAGCCGTTGATGCAGTGTTTGACTCGGTCTCAGTTGGCACGACCTTCCAAGAAGAGCTGAAAAAGGCGGGCGTCATCTTTTGCTCTATATCTGAGGCGATTAAGGAACACCCGGATTTGGTCAAAAAGTACTTGGGTACGGTAGTCCCGGTATCTGACAACTTCTATGCAACGCTGAACTCAGCGGTGTTTTCGGATGGGTCGTTCGTATACGTTCCGCCGGGCGTTCGCTGTCCGATGGAGCTGAGCACTTATTTCCGCATAAATGCAGAAAATACAGGTCAATTCGAACGTACGTTGATCATTGCTGATAAAGGCTCTTACGTGTCTTATCTTGAGGGGTGCACGGCTCCGCAGCGTGATACAGCGCAGTTGCACGCAGCTGTGGTAGAGATCATCGTCGAAGAAGACGCCGAGGTTAAGTACTCGACCGTTCAGAACTGGTTCCCGGGCGACGAGAACGGCAAAGGTGGCATCTATAACTTTGTGACCAAACGGGCCGATTGCCGGGGTGACAGGTCCAAGGTGATGTGGACGCAAGTTGAAACAGGTTCTGCTGTTACCTGGAAGTACCCTTCTTGCATCCTGCGCGGCGATGACAGCCAGGGTGAGTTCTACTCGATCGCCATCACCAACAACATGCAGCAGGCCGATACCGGCACCAAGATGGTGCATCTGGGCAAGAATACAAAGTCGCGGATTGTTTCCAAAGGCATCAGCGCTGGCAAGGCTCAGAATACCTATCGCGGACTTGTTTCGATGCACCCTAAGGCCAAGAATTCACGGAATTACACGCAGTGCGACAGCCTGTTGATCGGCGACAAATGTGGTGCGCACACAGTGCCTTACATCGAAGTGCGTAACAATTCATCGCGTGTTGAACATGAAGCCACAACGTCCAAGGTCGACGACGATCAGCTTTTTTATTGCCGTCAGCGTGGCATGGACGAAGAAGAGGCTGTGGCACTTGTTGTAAATGGCTTTTGCAAAGATGTCCTGCAGGCGCTGCCGATGGAATTTGCGATGGAAGCACAGCAACTGGTTGCAATTAGCCTCGAAGGTTCAGTGGGTTAACGCCTCACTTGCCGATACCAATATATCGGGGCCGAGTGGCCCCTTGCGATACTCAAAAAGGGCAAAAAATGCTGGAAATCAACAACCTGCACGTCAAACTTGAGGAAGAGGAAAAAGAAATCCTCAAAGGTGTCGATCTGAAAGTCGAGGCCGGGAAAGTTCATGCGATTATGGGCCCGAATGGCTCGGGCAAATCCACACTCAGCTACGTTCTGTCAGGTAGGGACGGATATGAGGTGACGCAGGGCTCTGCCACCTTGGACGGTGATGATTTGCTGGAATTGGAGCCAGAAGAGCGTGCAGCAGCAGGCCTGTTTCTGGCGTTTCAATACCCGGTTGAAATTCCTGGTGTAGGCAACATGACTTTCCTGCGCACCGCCGTGAACGCCCAACGCAAAGCGCGGGGTGAAGAGGAGTTGTCGGCAGCGGAGTTTCTGAAAGACATCCGGGCAAAAGCAAAAGCATTAAAGATCGATGCTGATATGCTCAAACGCCCTGTCAACGTCGGATTTTCTGGAGGCGAGAAAAAGCGCAACGAAATCCTTCAGATGGCAATGCTGGAACCGAAGATGTGCATTCTTGACGAAACGGATTCAGGTCTCGACGTCGATGCAATGAAACTGGTTTCTGAAGGAGTGAACGCATTACGTGATGAAGGGCGCAGCTTTTTGGTGATCACGCACTACCAACGCCTGTTGGATCACATCAAACCCGATGTGGTGCATATCATGGCCGATGGCCAGATCGTTAAATCTGGTGGCCCGGAACTGGCGCTGGAAGTTGAGCACAATGGCTATGGCGACATTTTGGCAGAGGTGAACTGATGGCTTTGCCACAACCAAATCAGACTGCAACGGAAGAGCGGCTGACATCGCTGACAATGCCTGACGCCGGTTGTACCCGCAAAGCGCGCGTGGCCGCTTTGTCCCGCGTGCGGGAAATGGGATTGCCTGGCCGTCGGGATGAGTACTGGAAATACACGCGACCAGATACTTTGGTTTCTGCAGAAGCGCCGCCAGCTGCGGTGTTTCACAATGACGAACCCATGCTGTTCAGTGAGTTCGATAGGCTGAAGATCGTTTTCGTTGACGGTGTTTTCAGCCCTGATGCATCGGATGAACTGGAATTAGAAGGCGTCAAGATCGATCGGCTGGAAGATATCTGCTGCAAAGATATCCATTGGGCAAAGGAGTTATACGGCGTACTTGAAGCAAGGGGTCAAAAACCTGTAAAGCGTCCTTTGGCTGCGTTGAATACAGCATTTGCAACCGACGGTGTGGCTATCCATGTAACAGGTAAGCCTTCGAAACCGATCAGCCTGATCTACAGGCACGAGTCTGAAACCTCAGATGCCATTCTGCACCACATTGTGCGGGTAGAAACTGATGCTGAGGTAACAATTCTTGAGAACGGGCCCGCCGCCTCGCGTTTCAATAAATGCATGGAGATTGACATCGCCGATGGTGGGACGCTGCATCATATCCGCGCACAGGGTCGTGACCATCAGCGCCGGGCCGCGACGCACATGTTCACTCGCATGGGGAGTGAAGCGGTCTACAAGTCGTTTACACTAACCGTAAACGGCGTTTTGACCCGCAATGAACAAGTTGTCGAACTGACCGGAGATGATGCAGTTGCTCATGTTTCGGGCGCCTGTGTTGGCGACGGAGATTTTCATCACGATGACACAGTCTTTATCACTCACGACGCGGTGAATTGCGAAAGCAGGCAAGTTTTCAAGAAAGTGCTTCGCAACGGCGCCACCGGCGTTTTCCAAGGTAAGATTCTGGTCAAAGAAGGCGCACAGAAAACAGATGGCTATCAAATCAGCCAATCGCTTCTGTTAGACGATGACAGTCAATTCCTGGCTAAACCTGAGTTAGAGATTTATGCCGACGACGTCGCTTGTTCGCATGGTTCAACTTCGGGCGCAATCGATGAAACCGCTCTTTTCTACCTGCGGTCACGCGGAGTACCGACCGAAGATGCCACTGATATGTTGACACTTGCGTTCCTCGCCGAAGCGGTCGAGGAGATCGAGGATGAAGATCTGGCTGACGTTATAGTGTCAAGGTTGAAAGATTGGCTGGCGCGTCGCCGCTGATGCCAGTTACGCGGGATATCGTGGCCATGTATCGCGGTCCGGGTCGCGTCGTGCGTCGTCTTTTAGACATGGGTCCGCGCGAGGACAGGGCGCTAGCAATCGCCATGATAGCCTGCGCGATCGTTTTTGTGGCCGATACGCCACGTCTTGCGCGCGAAGCTCATATTTCCGGTCAAGAACTGAATGCGTTGTTGGCAGGCAGTCTGTTCGCTTGGGTGATTTGTATGCCGCTGGTTCTGTATTTCCTGGCTGGGCTTACGCATCTTGTGGCACGAATATTCGGGGGCAGTGGGAATTGGTTCGGCGCGCGGTTGTCGTTGTTCTGGGCGCTGCTCGCTTCTTCTCCTTTGATTTTGCTGAACGGCCTGGTTGCCGGTTTTATTGGCCCGGGTCCCACGCAAACTATGACGGGCCTAGTGTGGTTTGGCGTGTTTATGTGGTTTTGGATATCTGGACTTATCCGGGCAGAAGGTAGTTCCGCATGACTGGTATTTCCTTGCGTGCGTTGGTGATGACCACAGTAACGAACCCTGCCGAGGCTGCTCGTCAGCTTTTGGCACTAAAACTCAATCGTGAAACACTGTGGCTCGGGCTCGCTCTTGCTATTGTGCTGAACAGCTTGGTGCATGTCGTTTCGAACATGCTTGCTCCGCTGCAGGACCCCGATCTGCAAGCCCTGGCTGGATCATTAGTGCTTTATGTCGTGCTTGCTGGTGGCAGCCTGTTACTTAGTATCGCGGCAGTTTATCAGGTTGGTCGCTTGTTGGGCGGAACAGGGTCATTTGAAGACGTAATGATCCTTATGGTTTGGATGCAATTCTTCAGGGTATTGGTTCAGGTATTCAGCTTGATCCTTATGTTGATTATGCCGGGCCTTTTCGCAGTTTTGGCATTCGCAGCCGCGCTATTCATGCTGTACGTCGTCGTGCATTTCATTGATCAGGCGCATCGCTTTGGATCGCCGCTCAAAGCGTTGGGTGTTTTGGTTCTATCTGCGCTTGCAATTGCTGTAATTGTAATCGTTCTGTTGTCCCTTGTTGGGGGGCCAATGTTGGGAACTCCGGCTTATGTATGATGTTCAAAAAGTTCGAACCGATTTTCCAATTCTGTCTCGAGAGGTGAACGGTAAGCCGTTGACATATCTCGATAACGGAGCATCAGCTCAGAAGCCTCAGGTGGTTATTGACGCAATTACACAGGCTTACTCATATGAATATTCAAACGTACACCGTGGTCTGCACTATTTGTCGAATTTGGCCACTGAAAAATATGAGTCCGTTCGCGGAACAATTGCCCGTTTTCTTGGGGTCAGGGATGAGAATGAAATCGTTCTGAACTCTGGCACGACGGAAGGGATCAACTTGGTTGCCTATGGTTGGGCGATGCCCAGACTTCAAGCTGGTGACGAAATCGTTTTGAGCGTTATGGAGCACCACGCGAATATCGTGCCTTGGCATTTTCTGCGTGAAAGACAAGGCGTTGTGCTGAAGTGGGTCGATGTTGACGCCAATGGGTATCTCGATCCGCAGGCAGTGATTGATGCGATAGGACCGCGGACCAAGCTTGTCGCGGTAACTCACTGTTCGAACGTTTTGGGAACCGTTGTAGATGTCAAAGCGGTCACGCAAGGAGCGCACGCCAAGGGAGTTCCCGTTTTGGTAGATGGCAGCCAAGGCGCGGTTCACATGCCAGTCGACTTGCCGGATATCGGATGTGATTTCTATGCTATTACCGGACATAAACTTTATGGGCCGTCGGGATCTGGAGCGATCTACATTAAGTCTGAACGCATGGCCGAAATGCGACCCTTTATCGGCGGCGGAGACATGATCAAGGAGGTTTCCAAGGATCAAGTTGTCTACAATGATCCTCCAATGAAGTTTGAAGCCGGAACACCGGGGATCGTTCAGACGATTGGTCTAGGTGCCGCCCTGGATTACATGATGGATCTTGGGATGGATGCCATCGCGTCCCACGAAGCTGGGTTGCGCGATTATGCTATGAAGCGATTGACTGGTTTGAATTGGTTACAGGTTCAGGGCTCTACTCCGACAAAGGCTGCGATCTTTAGCTTTACTCTGGATGGGGCAGGGCACGCGCATGACGTTTCGACAATACTGGACAAAAAAGGTGTCGCGGTTCGCGCTGGTCACCATTGTGCTGGACCGCTAATGGATTTCTTGGGGGTGACCGCGACCTGCCGGGCGAGTTTTGGTCTTTACAACACGACGGAAGAAGTTGACACGCTTATAGATGCCCTTGAACTTGCGCATGATCTTTTTGCTTGATCCGTGTTGGATACCAAGCGATTGCACGCGTATTTTCAGTTGCACCCCGCTGGGAAGAAAGATACCTAACCACCAAGGCACCTGTAGCTCAGTTGGATAGAGCGCTGCCCTCCGAAGGCAGAGGCCAGAGGTTCGAATCCTCTCAGGTGCGCCAGATAAATCAATTAAATTATTGATTTTAAATTAAAAAATTGCCTTTCAAAAAGCGCGTTCCCACTACAATTCCCACTTTGGAAGTCGGAACGCCTAGGTGCACCTTGGAATATTCTTAGCTAAAGAGTGTGCAACGCCAATTGTTCAAACACACAAAATTTGAATTTTTTGGAATGTAGTTTCGTCATGGTGCGACATGGCGACATGTGCGACATCAGCTTTCAATTCCTGCGGTAAGTTCAGTTTTCTTTAAACAACCGGTGAACTTAAGTTCACCAATACCGAGCAATAGGTCTGTAACTGCACTCCATCTTTAAAGGCAGCTCTCGCGAAGAGCGGACACTCGCCGAAATCTTGGCTACGACCGCTCTGCGGACTAAGCGGTCACAGTCAAATAGTGCTTGGAGCGTGAAAGCAATTGACCAACATGCAGCCCGTCCGTCGCGCTATTTTCGTCTGCACTCAGCCTTAAAATACAGAGTTCACAGACATTACATTTGTCGCAGCTTCGGTTCACATTTTCGGTGCGGCATGTAACAGTTCAGATGTTTGTCGTCGATCATGAACCGGAGGCCGATCCCTTGGCATTTCCCAAAAAACGCCTGACGCGCCGCAATTTCCTAGGAGCAGTTGGGGCAACTGGTGCCCTTCTTGGCAATGTGAGCCTTTCGTCAACTTCTGTATTTGCCGGAACGCGGCAACTTGACGACCTGGTCGAATACGATGCAGTCGGGCTAGCGCAACTTGTAAAAACGAAGGAAATCTCTGCGGTCGAACTCGTCGAGCGGGTTATCCGCCGGATTGAAGCACTGAACCCCATAGTCAATTGTGTGGCGACACCTACCTTTGACCGCGCGCTGGAAAAAGCGCGAGAAATATCCCCGGATACGTTTTTCGCCGGTGTGCCAACGATGCTTAAAGACATGGTTGATGTCGGGGGTGTCAGACGGACAGATGGCTCCCGGCTTTGGGCGACGAATATTCCGCAGAAGTCCGTCGCCTATGTCGAGGCTCTGGAAGCATCAGGGCTTAACATGATCGGAACAACCGTTGCCCCCGAGTTCGCCAACGGTCTTGACAGCGAACTCTACGGGATGGCTATCAATCCTTGGAACCTTGACTATTCGTGCAATGCCTCAAGTTCTGGCGCGGCCTGTGCGGTTGCAGCGGGAATAGTACCGCTTGTGCATGGCACAGATGGCGGTGGGTCAAACAGGCTTCCCGCCAGCGCCTGCAATGTCATTGGTTTCAAGCCCTCTCGGGGCCGCATGATGTCAGGCGAACAGGACGGCAGCCACGATACGTTCAAGACGAATGGACCGATTTGTAGAACCGTGCGCGATGCTGCTGCACTTATAGATGTCTGCGAAGACAAGGTCGGCCCGTTTCCTCCGATCGGTTTCATAGAAGGACCATCGAAGCGCCGTCTGAAGGTCGCCTACGCGCGGATGGGTACCAAAGGTGTTGAGCCAGTCGCTGCCATTGTGCGTGCGCAGGACGCTGTCGCAGAATTGCTGCGTGAACTCGGGCACGAAGTCACTGAAATCGATCATCCAATTGACGGAACCGAGTATCTTCGCATGTTCCGCTATGCGTTTTTGCCAAAGTTTGCGCCGCTACTCTCCTTGGCGCGCGGTATCAGCGGTCAGTCATCGCTTGAGACCGGGCTCCTGTCCAACTGGACGGCAACAACGATGCTGGAGGGGCAGTCTTATTCCCCGGAACAACGTCAGGAAGGTTTGAATTATTTCAATGACATTTCGGCCAAATTTGCTGAAGTTTTTGCGAACCATGACGTTATCTTTAGTGCCACTTCCCCTTCCGAGACACTGAAGCGAAATGCGGTCAGCCACCGTGACGACTTCGCGTCCAAAGCCCATCTTCTTGAGAATTTGCTGGCGCTGGCTTCTCCGGTGAATGCCGTGGGCGATTGCGCTATCTCACTTCCGGTTTCATTCTCCTCTGAAACAAACATGCCGGTGGGCTCTATGTTCCATGCAGCAGCCGGAAACGACGCCACGCTGGTTGAGCTTTCTTACGAGCTTGAACAGGCCAGACCATGGAATGACAATTGGGCGCCGTACTCCGCCAAGTTTATTCCAGTATGAACACAGGCGAGGTCCGCATTGGGCTCGACTCGGTCATCTGACTATTTTTATCAGATGACGGCTTTTCTGCGTTAAGCGGTCATTCTTCCACTGGACTTGTGAGCCAAACAGAGCGGTACTGTCCATGTTGCGACGTACCCAATGTTGCGCCGCGCCTTTTCCGCCCGGGTCTCCGGGCTCTCCTCGGTAGCAGGGTCACTTTCAGCCTGCGTGAACCAAAAGGAGAAGGCCAAATGACACGATCGCCGAAACCCAAAACCAAGAAAGCGCTGCTCATTCAGATGCTCAGCCGCATGGGCGCATCGGATTCGAACCCGCGGTACATCATTTGATGCTGATCGCGTTATCATCAAGGTTACCGATAAATTAGCAATATATTTCAGAAGCCTAAGACACCATTGAAGCAAGCCGGCCACTCGCAAAAATTAAGACTACGTCCGACATGCGGACAAAGCCTGCTTTGAAAAACACAAACTGAATGTCCCCTCATTCGGGCTAACTTGCAGCTTTCAGATCTGCCCGAGCATCGCGGATAATTGACCACGCGGAGTGCAAGAACAGTCCAGCAATTCCAAAGGCAACGATCAAGTCCGGCCAACCACTGCCGAGCCACGCGACAAAAATCGCCGCCACTACTACGGCTGCGTTGCCGATCGCGTCGTTTCGGGAGAACAGCCAAACGGCCCGCATATTTGCATCCCCTTTGCGAAACCTCATGAGTGGCAGTACAGCGAGAACGTTTACGACGAGAGCGACAATCCCAAATAAGCCCATCAGGGTCGCGTCTGGCATGGTTTGGGTGAAAACTCTCCAAACCGTCGTCGCAAGCACACCAAAACCTAGCAAGCCGAGAAAAACGCCTTGGATCAGTGCAGACCGCGCCCGCCACGCAAGGCTCCAACCGATTGCGAGCAGGCCGAGAAATGTGATGAGGCCGTCGCCTATAAAGTCGAGCGCGTCCGCCTTGAGAGCCTGTGACCCTGCGAGAAAACCAACGACCATCTCAACGACACCATAGCCGACATTGAGAAGGACGACGATCCATAGAGCGGATCGGTAAGCCGGGTCTTGGTGCACCGCTCCGAGCTGAGCGTCCACGCCGTCCCCGATGCGATCAAATCCGTAACCCGTCGTTGCGATTGCTCTTTCAATCACGGGGAGCCGCGCCTCTGGCACTTTGAGGGTCATGATATGCGTAGCCGCAGACACCTTCACCGCGTCTGGCGGAATTCCTGCGGTCTGAGCAGCACGTTCAATCTGTGCGGCATCTTTGGCACAGTCCATGCCCGAAACACGGTAGCGAATTGGTATAACGTCAGAGATCTGAGCTTCCGTCATGGTGGATAAGTAACCTCAGCGCAGTCGACGGCAAAACCGTCGGCGGCCGTTGGTCGCGGGCGCAGCATCGGTTGCCTTGGGTTCGAAGCAGTCACTTGCCGTGCATTCCGCCAACATCCGTAGTGTGGAGGCGCGCCAATGAATGTGATCAAAGCCAAAATATCTCCTTTCATCGTGCCAACTCTTCCAACATCTGACACGACACAGAGCCTGCTCGGCAATTTGCTGTCAGTTCTTCAAGTGCGGCCTCTAATGCTCTCAACTCGGCAATTTTGGAGCGAACCTCGTCCAGATGACGGGTGCCGATTTGCCGAACGGCAGCGCAGTCTTCGTTATCGCCTTCTGACAAGGACAAAAGATTTTTGGCCTCAGCAATTGTGAAACCAAGATCACGGCATCGCCTGATAAACCGGAGCCGCCCAACGTCCTTTTCGGAGTACACACGCCTCCCGTTGGAAGCGCGGCGCGGCAAAGGCACGACACCCTCTCGTTCGTAATAGCGGATTGTCTCTATAGATACGCCGCTCTGCCTTGCCGCTTCACCAATCGCGATCATGTGAACATTTTCCCTGTTGATCCTGTAGTAGCTACAGGATGCATAACGTCACGCATGGAAACAAGCGTCGAAAACACTTCGGAAGAAAGCGACAAAGGTCCAAGCCGCATCCTGATCGGCGCGGCAGGCATGCTGGCACTTGTATCTGCCTCTTGCTGTGTCTTGCCCATTGCGTTTTCGATCATCGGCCTTGGCGGTACGTGGCTGTTATATCTTGGCCCGTTTGTGGCATATCGCGTTCCAATCGTGCTCGCCGTGGGCTTGGTTCTTCTTTGGGCATGGTACCGGGCTTGGAAAAGGCCGGCGTGTGTGTCCCACCGGCGCTCTACTCTCACCATTTTGATTGCCACAAGTGCATTATTCCTTGTGGCGGCCACGGCTCCGCTTTGGGAAGCAGAAGCAACCCGCACGATGTTTGCGTTGTGGAGGGCATCGCGGGCATGAGAAAATCTCTTTTGGCAAGCTATGCAGGGTCAATATCTGCTATAGGCGTTGCAACATGCTGTGTGCTTCCAATGACAATGATGTTGTTGGGGCTTGGTGGAAGCTGGTTGGCCGTGTTCGGCACGATCGCCGCTGCGAGCTACTACGTGCTCGCGGCGGCATCTATCATGCAGCTATTCGCTTGGGTTATCGCAGCCCGTAAAGGGACGCTGGCGCACCTGAAAGGATGGCTGGTTGGAAGCACCATATTGACCATCCTCGCTTGGGTTATCGTTTTCAACGAAGCCCGAATAAACGACTACCTCATAACCCTGATGTGACGAAATGAATGATCTGAATATGACCTTGGAAAGCAAAATTACTTGTCCTGAGTGCGGCCACGCGACAGTGGAAACGATGCCGACCGATGCGTGTCAGTGGTTCTATGAATGCACTGCCTGCAATACCGTTTTGAAGCCGTTGCCCGGGGATTGCTGCGTTTACTGTTCCTATGGCACCGTCGCTTGCCCGCCAATCCAAGAGGGTAATAGTTGTTGCGGGTGATGTCCGTGTCGGGCTCAACGCGGTCACCTGAGCCTTTCTGTCAGATGACTGAAAAGCGCCTGATACCAGACAACCGATACTAACCGGCATCGCTGCAACGTCCGCTTTGACGTCTCTATGTCGGCTTACGGCAGAACCGGACAATGGCCTCAAGGGCGTCTAAGTCCGAGATGCGGGACAAAGCCGCCATTCAAGTGCTGTAGCCAGGAACGCACTATTGTTTTCAATGCACCAGGTCTGGCGGCGCAAGAAGCCCTGAGATAACTAATGCTTCGGTCAGCGGACAGCCCTATCAAAGCATTGACCAAACGGCTGGCTCGGTCTTTCCAGGCACGGACGTCAAACTTTTTCAAGGTCGCGTGCTCCAACGCAGTCTGGCTGAAGACGCGCTTGATTGGCAAACACCTTGCCAGCATGGGGCAATGCAACCATCAGCCTAGACACCAATCGGCAGCCGCGGCTTCGGTTTCGCCGCCACTTGGATTTATTGAAACACCTTTCTCGTCTTTTCGAATGCAAGGCCGATATGCTCGCCCATTGCATTCGCTGCGGCCTCGCCGTCGCGCGCGAGCAGGGCCTTTAAGATGCGCTCGTGATCGTTCCACGACTGCCGTGCGGCGTCCGGTTCGCGCAGCACCTCGACCATCGAGCGCAGCATGTGCGGCCAGTTCGCGCGCATCGATGCTTCGATGACGTGGTTGCCGCTCCAGCGATAGATGATTTCGTGAAAGTGGACGTCGGCATTCAGGAGTCTCTTGATGTCTCGCGCTTCGATAGCTGCACGGCCCTCGCGCAGGATGTTTTGCGCCTCATAGTCTGCGTCGTCTCCGATACGTTCCGCGGCAAGTCGGGTCGCAAAGGGTTCAACAACGGCGCGAAACTCGTAGATCGACTCGAACTGATCATTATCCACGCCCGCAACCACGACGCCGCGCCGTCCGGTGTCGCACACGAAATCGTTCGCCTTTAGTATGGAAATGGCGCTGTTTACCGGCTGCCGTGACACGTTCAGCCGCGTAGCAATCTCGTCCTGATTGAGCCGTTCCCCAGGAGCGAGCTCGCCGGTACAGATGGCGTCCAGAAGGATATCATACACCTGCTTTACCAATGTTTTCTTGGGCTCGATCGAGTCCATGTCAGCTCCTTCAGGCACGTGCTATTTTTGCGTGTATATAGACAGCATAAGGTATTTCGTATACGAAATTTTATGGATTGAGTCGCATTGCCTTCTTTTCAGGCAAAATGGCCGATACTTGGGAGGAATCGTCATGTGTCATGTCTTTGCCGGACAAGATCCGGAACGGTACACCAGTCACACGCGTCGTTTGCGCTTGAATGGGCAAAGCACCAGCATCCGCCTCGAAAAAGCATTCTGGGACATTCTCGACCAGATTGCCGAGCGCGACGGAGTGAGCACGCCGATATTTATCTCCAAGCTTCATTCCGAAGTTCTCGAGTTGCGCGGTGAGCCCGAGAACTTTACATCACTTCTGCGAAGCGCTTGCTTGAAATTCATGGAAATCTCCCGGCCCGAGCCCACCACGACGATCGCGGCGGAATAAGAGCAATTCTGTCGGGTCTAAAATTGTCGAGGTAGTATAGTCATACTACCAAGGTCCACCAAATCGGCAGCTACCCTGATTTCTACTGGAATCACAGAGGGAGGCGGCGTTTTGGCCAAAACCATCCATTCGATGATCCGTGTCCTAGATGAAGCACGGTCGGTAGAATTCTACACGAAAGCCTTCGGATTGACTGTCGCTGATCGTCTGGATTTTCCGGATTTCACGCTGGTCTACATGAGCAATCCCGGACAAGAGTTCGAGGTTGAACTGACGATCAACAAGGACCGTACCGAGCCTTACGATCTGGGCGACGGATATGGCCACCTTGCCGTTTCGGTCGAGGATCTTGACGCGGAACATGCCCGCTTCGAAGCCGAAGGGCTTTCACCCCGTAAACTCGTCGAATTTGCGCCCGCGGGCGAGCTTGTCGCGAGGTTTTTCTTCGTCGCAGACCCCGACGGATACCAGATCGAAGTTCTGGAACGTGGGGGGCGCTTCAAATGATCAAGGGAGGATCAAAAATGACAAACACCGAAGGCCCCAAGGGGCTGACGAGGCGACAGCTTCTGTCGCGCGCGACGGCCGCAGGCGCATCGTTCGTGGTGGGCACTGGGTTTATGGCCGCGAAGGACGCTGCCTGGGCGATGGAGACGACAGCACTCAAGCCTGAAACCTTCGCAACGCTCGTGCAGATGGCACGCGATATCTACCCGCATGACAAGGTGGGGGACGAATTCTACGTGGTCGCCGTCAAAGGGTATGATGCCGCCGAAGCCGCCGAAAACATCGAGGCGGGCATCGCGGCGCTGAATGCTGCCGCGCAGGGCAAGGGCCACGCAAGTTATCTGGACGTTGGCTGGGAGCGCGACCGCGTTGATATCCTGCGCGGGATGGAAGACAGCGCGTTCTTCCAGCAAATCCGCGGCGGTCTTGTGACCGGCCTTTACAACCAGAAGGCGGTCTGGCCGATCTTTGGCTACGAGGGCGAGAGCTTTAGCCAAGGCGGATACATCGACCGTGGTTTCAACGACATCAACTGGCTTTGAGCCGTAAGTTAGGGAGGAGACAGACTTATGGCTGCACCTTTTGATCAGAACGACGACAGCGTTGTCGTTATCATCGGCACCGGCGCTGGCGGCGGTGTCTTGGCGAACGAATTGGCCCAGAAAGGCGTCAGTGTTGTCGCACTTGAAGCTGGTGGACGGCACTACCCTGAGGATTTCATCAACGATGAGTGGGAAAGCTTCGGGCAACTGGCCTGGCTTGATCCGCGGACCACATCGGGCGACTGGCGCGTGTCGAAGGATTTCTCGGGCCTGCCTGCATGGATTGTCAAATCCGTGGGCGGCACGACCCAGCACTGGGCAGGTGCTTCGCTTAGGTTCCAAGAACACGAATGGAAAGCGGCGACCACCTACGGCAATGTGCAAGGCGCGTCACTGCTTGACTGGCCGATTGACGCCGCCGAAATGGACCCCTGGTATACGAAGGCAGAGGACAAGCTGCACGTGACGCGCACCGGCAACCGCCCGGGCCTGCCGGGCAACAACAACTACAAGGTCTTCGAAGCCGGCGCTAAAGCACTTGGCTACAAGGACGTACACACGGGTCGCATGGCGATTTCGTCACGAGACGACACCGACCGGACCATGTGCCAGCAGACCGGCTTTTGCTTCCAGGGCTGTAAGTGGGGCGCGAAATGGTCCGCCGGATACCATGACATCGAGCAAGGCGAAGCTACGGGCAATCTCGAGGTCCGACCGCAAAGTCACGTCGCGCGTATTCTCCACAATGACGAAGGCAAGGTTACCGGCGTCGAGTATTTCGACGCAGACGGCAATCTACAGTTGCAGAAAGCGCGCGTGGTATGCGTAGCAGGTAACTCGTTCGAGTCCCCGCGTCTGCTGCTGAACTCTGCGTCGTCGATGTTCCCCGATGGGCTGGCCAATAGCTCGGGTCAGGTGGGTCGCAACTACATGCGCCACATGACCGGCTCGGTCTATGCAGTCTTTGACAAGCCGGTTCGCTTCTGGCGCGGCACGACTATGGCTGGGATCATCCAGGATGAAGCCCGTCACGATCCGTCACGCGGCTTCGTCGGTGGGTACGAGTTGGAAACGCTGGCCCTTGGCCTGCCGTTCATGGCTGCCTTCCTCGACCCCGGCGCATGGGGCCGCGAGTTCACATCCGCCCTCGATGAGTACGAGAACATTGCGGGCATGTGGATCGTGGGCGAGGACATGCCGCAGGAAACTAACCGCGTCACACTCAATCACGATGTCAAAGACCAATACGGTCTGCCTGTGGCCAACGTTCATTTCGACGATCACCCCAATGACATCGCAATGCGCAACCACGCCTACAAGCAGGGCGCGGCAATCTATGACGCGGTTGGAGCCACGCGGACGTTTCCGACACCGCCTTACCCGTCGACGCACAATCTCGGCACCAACCGAATGTCCGAGAATTCGCGCGACGGGGTCGTCAACAAATGGGGTCAAACCCACGACATACCGAATCTGTTCATTTCGGATGGGTCGCAATTCACTACGGGTGCGGCGGAAAACCCAACGCTCACTATCGTGGCGCTGGCGATCAGACAGGCGGATCACCTCGCGAGCGAATTGTCGAAAGGCAATCTCTAATGAAAGTGCCGCGCCCAGACGGGCGCGGCCGTTTTCTTTGAAAGCAGGAAAACAGGCCGCGACGAATGTCCTCTGTGGGCTCAGAGCAGACTTGCGGCGATGCGGCATAGCAGTTTTCTAGGTTGTTTTGAAACCGGTCATTCAGCAACTCGGATAAAATCCATTGGTTGGCGCAGCGCCAACGTTTGGAGTGGGAGGGATGGATTTAGGAACACTCATGTCCAAAACTCAACTCCCAGCAATCCAACAAAAGCCCAGCCCGTGGAACAAGGGTCGATTGGTTGGCCAAAAGCGCCCGCTGCTCCGCAAACAAGTCTGGGCTATTCGCGCCCGGCTTGAACTCGCTCACAACCTCAGAGATTTAGCGATGTTTAACCTCGCAATCGACAGCAAACTCAGGGGCTGCGACCTCGTTCGGTTGAGGTCCGCCGAGCTGGTTGTTGGTAACAAGGTTCGCGATCGCGTCACCATTGTGCAAAGTAAAACAACGCGGCCAGTGCAATTCGAGGTCACTGAAAACACGCGCGAAACCATTTGGAATTGGGTGAATAGTCCTGAGATGCGGGGCTGCGCTTTTCTCTTTCCGAGCAGGCTGCACAAGAGACCGCATGTTTCTACCCGCCAATATGCCCGGATGGTGCGTGAATGGGTGTCGGCGATCGGGCTCGATCCTAGTGGCTATGGAACGCATTCGCTACGAAGGACGAAGGCTGCGCAGATTTATCGCAAGACAGGCAACCTGCGCGCGGTGCAGCTTTTGCTCGGGCATGCGAAAGTTGACAGCACCGTCCGATATCTCGGTGTCGAGCTTGAAGACGCTCTCAGCATTGCTGAGAAAATAGAAATCTAAATCAAGAGCGAATGGCACATCCTGCCATTCGCTTTCCTGGACCGGTCGGACGCATAAGACGAGCTGTGCTACCGCTTTGAGCCCAAAGTAGACGTTCACCGGGCCGATCGATAAGTTATGCAAATTGAACTTTGATTACCGCGCAAGTCAAATAGGATAGTAGGCTCAAATGGAAAATGTCGATCCAATAAGGGCTCGTGGTCGTTTCGGCGTTAGCCGAGAGCAATGGCTAGCGGCAGCACTGGATGCTCTTGAGCACGGCGGTGTAGGCGCGGTGCGGGTGAAGCGGTTGGCTGAAACTATCGGTGTGAACAAAAGCGGATTCTATTTTCACTTTAAGGACCGACAAGCACTTTTGGCTGCATTGCTCGAATATTGGGGTAGTTTGGAACAGGGACCTGTCGAAGTTTTGGACAGCAACCCATTGGAAACGCCGGTTGAAGCTCTGAAAGCAATCGCAGAAACCGTTGATCTCAAAGACCTTGCTAGACACGACGCATCAGTTCGGCAGTGGGCTAAACAGGATGAAGCCGTTGCCCAAGTTTACGAAAAAAAAATGCAAGAGCGACTTCAGCTGGTCAGGTCACTGTTTCAAGCACTTGGATTTGAAGGTCTGTCGTGCGAGGTGCGTGCACGCACTTTCGTCGGCTTCACTTCAGCAGAACGCGATCTTTTCCGAGACCAATCCACTTCGGAGCGCGCTGAACTGAGAAACGCCCGCATCGAGTTACTGATCTCTGAATTATAGACACTAGTGTTGACTAAAATCTACGACTTGCTAGGCTGAACCGGTGTTCCATCAATTTTTCCGGAGGGAGCGGCATGCGAAAAGTCTCGTTGATTTGTACTTTGGCGGGGTTAGCAATGATCTGGAGCAGTGGTACGCCTTTTGCGCAATCAGTTCCCGGTCCTAGCGAACCAAGCCACAACGGCGACGTCTATTACCCGGGAACGGAAGCACTTGGGGCTGAGGAGATACGTGTCACGGTTTGTGGCAGCGGCATGCCGACTGTGCGGCCGAAACAGGCGGCGGCTTGTTTTCTTGTCGAACTGGGCAATGGTGACAAGGTTCTCTTCGATATCGGAGCACAGTCCATGGCTAGGATTTCCGCGATGAAAATACCTTACGATTACCTCGACAAGGTTTTCATCGGACATCTTCACCTCGATCACATGGCCGATTTGCCTTCACTCTGGATCGGCGGCCTGAAAGCAAATCGCACTTTCCCTTTGCGTATTTGGGGGCCAAGCGGCCCGACACCGGAACTGGGCACCAAAGCGATGATGGAGCATATGGAAAAAATGTACGCTTGGGAGGTGCAATCGATCATAGGCAAACTTGACGATCGCGGCCTCCGATTGGAAGTGAATGAATTTGACTACAAGGGTGTTAACGCGATCATCTTTGAAGAAAATGGTGTTGTCGTGCGATCCATCCCCGCAGTGCACGCAATTGATGGGTCGGTAAGCTTCATTCTCGAATGGAATGGTATGAAGGTGGCCTATTCAAGCGACTCGTCGCCGACACATTGGTGGGTCAAACATACCAAAGGGGTGGATCTTTCAATCCACGAGAGTTTCGCGCCGCCCGCTACGCTGATTGAAAAACAGAACTATTCGCCGGATTTCGCGTTGTTGCTCGGGACGTTGTTACATACGTCGCCCAGCCAGTTCGGAAAACTCATGGCTGAAACCCAGCCGCGCATGGCCGTCGGGTATCACTTCTTCAACGATCACGACACATTGCCAACTCAGCTAGAAGAAATCCGGAAAGTGTATGACGGACCACTGGCCATGGCGCAGGATTATATGGTGTTTAATGTCACAAAGGACGATATCAAAGTCAGGATGGCCGTAGTGGACGGGGAAATTTGGCCTTCACCGCCAACACGCCCCAAAGTGGCTGAAGACAAGAGCGAAGAAATCCTTTCAGAGTTTATCTTGTCTGGTGACTATTTCATGGAGGAACTTTTGACTGATATCTGGGCGGAAACTGCTGCCGAGTTCGGCAGCGACGCGCAGCTACCTCCGGGTGGGTTGGCCGGTTTAGGACAGAAATAGTGTTGAGCGAGAAATACGGCGCACTTTATCCCGGCCTGTGGGTGGTTCAGCCGATGCAGAAGCTTTTGGGCATGCACCACGGTCGCGTCGAACAGTTCCCACATCGCGAACTAATGACTCCTGAAGAAGCACGTCTCAAAGCCCAAAGTCACTGAGGTTTCGAGAATTGAGCT
The DNA here is from genome assembly GCF_059613365.1 of Ruegeria sp. BHSA163. NCBI lineage: Bacteria > Pseudomonadati > Pseudomonadota > Alphaproteobacteria > Rhodobacterales > Roseobacteraceae > Ruegeria > Ruegeria sp. BHSA163. Next base: position 45,684 of record NZ_JBXWSJ010000026.1, on the reverse strand, counting down.
GCCCAACTGGCGGCTCGTCTTCTCTAGAAATCAAAACAGCGAAACGAGTTGACCCATGAAACGAACCATTTTGAAACTTGCCTGTGCAACAATAACCGTACTCGCTTCGAAGCAAGCCATCGCGGAGCCAATTCCGCTCGCCGGTCAAAGCGAAACAGATTGGCGTCATACTCTTGCGATCTATGCGTTCCTGCCTGCGAGAACCAGCGGAGACTCAACGGTTGCAGGAGTGACCGTCCCACTGGACCTGGATTTTGGCGACGCGCTGGAGCTCCTCGATTTCGCCGCAGCCGGTCGATACGAAGCCTGGCGCGGCGATTGGGGTTTCATAATTGATGCCAACTATGTTTCGCTTGAAGCCGATGGGAGCTTGCCCACACCTGGAAGCGCTCCGTTCAGCGCTGATATTCGCCAGGAATGGCTGGGTTTACTCGCGGCGTACAAGGCCGTTGACGCGATCGGGGGTAACGGGCAGCGCTACGCCATCGATCTGCAGGCTGGCGCGCGCTACAACTCGTTGCGCCAGGAGATAACGGTAACATCTCCGGCACCAATACCGGTTTTGGGCGGCGATGAAGGCTGGTGGGAACCCGTAATCGGCGCACGCGGCACTTGGGTGCTCAACGAGCGATGGACCGCAATTGCATCCTTGGAACTTGGCGGCTTTGGCGCAGGCGGTAACGACCTGCAAGTCGGAGCTAATGTTGGTGTGGATTGGCGTCCGTGGGAGACAACTTCGCTGTTCTTTGGGTGGCGATATTTCAGCATGGACTACAGCGACACGCTGTCCACAGGGGCGTTCGAATATGACGTCGATCAGCACGGGCCGGTTCTTGGTGTCAAGTTCAGATTCTGATTTGCGGCCCAGATCAAAGCATACTCTGCACTCCGGCCAACGGCGGGTATGTCCGCAACTCTGCCGTTCAGCAGATTTTAGCGAACGTCCGCTGCCGTTAAATGTAGACCTTCGGGCGAAATTTCTCGGAATGACCACCAACAATGACCGCTATCCGTTCCTAAGCCGCCATCTGACTGAAAGACTCAGATGACTGCCTCGAGCCCAAAGGCGACTTAGGTAATGGGCTTAGCATTTGTCGTTTTGGGCGGGATCCGGCCATTCGCCGCCAGTGCGATGAGATGGTGCCAGGACAGTGAGAGCGGACGTTCAGAATGGCCTGAAACCGAGCATCTCGCCGCACGACCGCATGGCAACTCCGAGTCCAACTCGGACATAGCATAATTGTTTTGCGTGCGCTCGCGGCGCAGATTTCGCTGCAAGCCGATCTGGGAGAATGGCTGCACCACTACAACCAAGAGCACACTCATCAGGGCAAAATGTGTTGCAGAAGAATACCCTTCCAGACCATGATCGAGAGCAAAGAGATCAGGAAGGAAAAGATCCGGAACCAAACTTAATCTGGCATACACCACAGGAAAAACGGCCAACTGTCAGATCACATCGGAACCACTACATGTCAGTACATCAGCGACGCCGAGCAAACCCAGGGCTTTCCGATACGCCATTTCGCCACGCGTTCAACCCCTTGCAGCGTCGACAAATCCGCTCTCCGAACCCTTCGCTCCAGAATGGAGTTCTGCAACGAAGACACGGGCGTTCTTGCGGCACGTCATTGTGGGCGCGAGCCATGATCGTATCTGCTTCGTCGTCGGAGTCTTCCATCAGTTCTTAGCCTCGATTTCTGTTTTGGTTTATACAGCGACTGGAAAAGAAAGTTCCGAGCCCTAAGCCTTGAGATTGAAGGAGCTGCCCATTTCAGTCTGTCCAATGGGACGGCCTGTAATCCGAGGGGTTTTAATAGGACGAACCGGCATTCCTTCGTTCTCAGCAGCTTGGACAGCGAAAGTATACCGAGAACCGTTTCCGCATCCTCGCGGTAGGGCTCGTTGATCTGATGATATGTCGTCTGCCTCAGAGATGAGCGACTCCGAGTAGAGGTGCCGAAGTTGAGTCTCTGAAACGCCATCCGCTTCCATAATCAATTGCACCATGGGATCGGCCAAAAGTTGGTCGAGCAAGAACTGCGACAACTGCTTTGAAGACAATTTATCCTTTGCGCGGGCTCTCTCCAAATCAGTAAGAGAAACGGTCAAGGTACGCGCCAGACCGGGGTGAGATTTCCGTGGATGCAGACAGATTAACACCGAGGCCTTCCAGGCTTCTGGGTCCGAATAATCTGGTGGTGCGGAAAGCTCAGTTTCTATGTCGTACTCGCCTGCCGGGAGTAATTCGTCGAAGCCAGGGAAAGTAAACGGCCTGGAAAAGACTGCGATTGTCTTGCTGATTATCTGGTTCATTTGGGTAATTCTCCTTTGCTGATACCGCTCGCTCGGAGATGCAGACAAGAACAAGCCACCCACTCCCGGCAGGGTATTATCAGTTTTGAGGTTTAGGCTTTGGTTTTTCGGGGACGACGTCAGGCGCTTCAGACGTAACTTCTTTTTTCGGCGCGTCCGCATCGTTTTCCTTCAGTGCGGCAGCCGCTCTGGTCGTCAGGTCTTTGAAAGACATCATTTTGATCCTTTGATTGTCCGCAACACCCACGAGCCCAGATAGGGTGTGAAAAGTGAATGCGGCTACGTCCAATATAGGGATTGGGTGCCTCATTTACTACGTAAAGCCGTAGAATAAGACGGATGGCTGAAGCAGAACCGAGGCGGCGGCACCTTGGCGCGCTATTTTCGATTCGAGTATGGGCGATCAGTGTTCGCTGCGTTGCAGTCAACCAAAGCGCTATCACCATGGAAGACTTTTGCTACATCGGGTGCAGCCATGCCGCGCGAGAGCGCGCTATACTTCATTCTCAGCTTCACCTCGCCACCAGGGCGAAGCAGCCAATTGGTGTTTTCTACAACGATATGATCACTGGTGGCTCCGACGAACGTGACGCCAGCAGGGAATATTAGACCCGCCGCATCAGTGTCCTGGAGTCCGATCGCAAGGATCGACCGAGTATTCGAAGGACTGTCTAAAGTCACACACTGCATTGAAGGTATAGGATAATTCATTTGCAAGGGATTTGGATTTGACTTGGTCTTCGTTTCGATCACTTCCGCCCAAAGCGTAAAAACATCTGTGTAAAGCCCGTCGATCGCGTATCCCGAAACGGGATCGGTACCCAGCAGGATGGCCTCACCCAGACGCAGGTTGTTGATCTTTCCGGTCGCCCCCTTGCCAAGCGCCCATGGCAAACTGGCAGAGCCGCCGCCTGACACTGTTTCCAGAGCGGGTCCACTTGCAAGTTTGGTGTCGGCGGAAAGCGACGAAAGCAATTCCATTGCTCCTGCAGAGGGTGCCACATGACCCAGACAGGCAAAATTTGCGCCAATCCCCTTCAGAGAAATTCCTTCCATTCTAAGAATTTGAGACACAGTGCTTTCAAGGTGTTCAGGCAAGATGCCATCCCGCATATCCCCCATTTCCACCATCAGGATAATATTGTGAGTAATGTTCTTCCCCAGCGCCTCGATGGCCAGGCTGGCGATAATGTCCATCTCAGTGTTGAAGCTGACATCGCAGTTATCAAGGACTTGCGCGACCTGGCTCAGCATGGGCGTTCGGATCAAGGATATGGAGCACGAGATTCCAGCATCGCGCATACGCATGATATTGCTAATCCGCGCGTCCGCCAGCCCTGTCACGCCACCTTCAAGCATAGCATTCGCAATCTCAGGATGACCGCAAACGGCTTTTGTCACACCTGTCACCGATATTCCGCGGGGTCTAAGGTGGTCTACCAGGAACCGTGTGTTGTACCGAATTTTGTCCAGATCAACGTCGATACGCAGCTTGCTCATTCAATCGTCGTAACACGTACGGGTTGCAAGCGCGGAAAGGCAGATAGAACCATATTCACCAAGTTTTTTGGAGGACGGTTCAATGCGTCAGTGACCGGGAGATACAATTTGCAGTTGTAGTCTGTGATGGCCTTTGAAATCTCAACATCATTCATTCCTTCATGGTTGATCGTCATGCCAATTACCTCTTTGTTCGCAAAAGCCTCGATCAGGGTGATTTCATCGCAAGGGTCGGGCATAGTCATGTTGGGGAAATCACATCGACGTTTTCGTTTAGGCGCGTGTTGAAGAATAACTGCATGTGGCTGACTGCCTCGCAGAATGAAGGCTGATGTGCAAAAAGCCGGATGGCTTAGCGCGCCCTGGCCCTCGATCACTATTACATCCGGGTGCTCACCCTCGGATGCCGCAACGACAGCGCGCTCAAGTTCGCCACAACAAAATTGCGGCGGCACCGAATCCATCGCGACACCATACTTGGCGCCCTGCATCAAACCAGTTTGGCCGGTGCCGACCAAAACTGTTTGGATCCCATGCGCGTTAAGTGCGCCTGTCAGGATTGTCGCGGTTGTACGCTTTCCAATTGCACAATCGGTGCCGAACACCGCGATGCGGATCGCCTGGACGTCTCCAATACTGCCATCTAACAGGCGCAGGTCGGGATTTGGCCGCGGCTTGCGAATGTCGCGTATCGTGACATCGTGAATTTTGGCAAATCCGGCGAGCTCCTTGTCATCGCTAAGAAATTCATGCAGCCCGCTGACGATGTTCATTCCGAGCGTTATCGCATCCACAACAACTTCGCGATCCTCAAGGGACATTCTGCCGCTGGCCGGCGCCATTCCGTAAATAAAAGTGTCAGGGATCGTAGCTTCATTAGCGACGGCGGCATCAAGATCATCGAAGATGGGAACCTGATTTGCGAAATTATCAAGCACTTTGCCACTGTCACAACCGCCATACGTGCTGTCGATCACCGAAAGAACGCGATAGGCCTGTGAATGTCGAACGAGACCATTAGCCGTCTTGCCATCGATCTTTGCGAAGTTTCCTTCGCAATACACAATTGCAGTCGGTGTATCTGTCACGAGTGTCTTGCGGTGAAGCTCTGGAAAAACTGCTTGTTCAGGCGCCAGCTTTTGCGCATCGCTGGCAATGAACTGCTTGGCATCCGACGCAATGGGTACGGGTTTCATATTTGTTCCTTTTTAGAGTGTGAAACGCGCGTCCTTGGTAAGGACGGGCAAAAATTGTGAAGTTTGGGAAAGTGGGCTTTCTGTCTGAATTCTCACTGGTTCAGAACACACAGCCCTTCTGATCTATGATAGTTTTTGTGGCATTGCCACCCATTGCCGGATCGGTCGATATGGGCATTTGCCGGTAGCTCGATTGCATTGCAGCGATCACCGGACGCCTCGTAGCCACGTTCGCATTTCCATCCAACTCCATGGATCGCGTCATCGTAGAAAGCATTTTCAGGCACAAACACGGCATCGCACCGTCCGTCGCGCTCAAAATACCCACGCTCGCACGTCCAGGGACGCCCGCTGGTTGATGCGTTCAGAAAAGCGTTTTCCGGCACCGCTACTGCCACGCATGCTTCTCCGTCTTTTTCGTAGCCACGGTTGCAACGCCATGCAGATCCATAAGTGCTATTCGTCAGGTAAGCATTATCCGGCACCACGATTTTCTGGCAGCTATCGTCTACTCTTGTGTATCCACGCAGGCACCGCCACCTCTCACCTGATGGATCGAGATATCCACCCTCAGGCACAATCACTTCAGTGCATGAGGTGCCGCCAACTTCAACAAAGCCATGCATACATGCCCACCCTGAGCCATAGGTTCTGTTTGTGGGGTAGGCATTTCCCGGCACGACAATGGCCACGCATTCTTCGCCTTTCAACCGATAGGACAAATCGCATTCCCAACCGTCGCCATACTTTTTGGGATGCGCGTTATCCGGGATCGAATTTGTTTCGGCCGATGCGGGACTTGATGAGATAAAGGAGCCCGCCAAACTGCTGAAGACGACTACAAACAACGCAGCCATTAAGTGAGCGCAAAACCGGTACTGATTTTTTCGATTTGCCCTGATGCAAACGGCGTTGTCCGAATGTTGAGTGATTGAGTTACGATCCATCCAGGTTCAGCCCCTCGATACAGGCCTGCGCCAGGTCTTTGTTAGGAGTTTGGGATCCCGGCACCGTTGCCCAGCCAGCCGCCATGACGGCATCCTTCTGCTTGAAAGAAGAAGCCTCTTTGATCGTCGTTATTTTTTCGGCGCGTTGGGCGTCAGTTCTCGCCATGTCGACGCAGACCGGAACCAACGCAGCGATTACATTGTCGCGGGACATGGCGTTGGCCATCTTGTCCGCGCTACCGCCGGTCATCCATCCACCCCATGAAAATCCAACGACGCCTACGAAAACCCCGCCGATCAGAGCACCGTAGATTCCGGGTTTAAGCCATTCGGGCGTGTTCATAATCTATTCCTCCTGCGGGGAAAGCGCCGCATCGCTGTCATTGTTAGATGTGGCCAAGGTCTGGTCGTGCTTAAGCGCCAGTTCAAAATCTTCTGGGTCAATTGGGCGCATTTCCGTGCGGCCTGGCTTGCTGCCTTTGCCCCGAACTGTCAGGTAGGTTCCGGTTCTGCGATATGCTTCGAAACTCAGGCCCTGCAGTAGCTCTTCTTCGACAACTACTTCATACTCGCCTGCAGGAAGTACATCCGGGTAGCCGGACAAAGAGAACGGATTTGAAAACGTCACCAAAGAACTGGACGATCTTGTGCTCACCTTTGTCCTCCATTTAGTTTGTTGGATCTTCCCCGCGCAGTCTGCCGCGGTACACGCTCGTAAGCGCCGCGGTAGTACTGGCGTTGTAATTTAGAATAATGTGCAAATGGCAGGCGCGCGCTGATCGGTGTTAGTCGGCGGCCAATGACCTGAGATTTTATTGGAATCTCAAATGCATTTGGTGCCCGAGGATCAGGCACACTGCCAAAAATTGACTAACCTGCGTCAGTGCAACGATGTTTGGATTCCGGCAACGTGATGTGTGTTGGCGGGATATTTGCTGGCGTGTTCTTAACGAGTAATTGAGAAGCGCAGGAAATCCAGTACCGCAATCGGACTGTATTTATCTTGCGCTTCTTTTTCAGTGAAATCCCAAATCTGCCGAAGCGAATTCCGTCTCTAACAGGCAACGATCATCAAAATCCCGGCATCGCTGTAGGGGTGAACTTATTGCTTCAACAGTGGCCCGGCCTGATCCAGATAAGTGGGGTCAAAACCGGCCAACGTCACCAGTCCTTCATAATCATCAAATACCACTTGCCCGGATTGAAAAGTAACCAGCCCCTTCTCCCGCAGTTGCCGTAGGACACGATTAACATGTACGGCACTCAGTCCCAGTGCATCGGCAAGGTGGTATTGTGTCAGTGGGCAGGCGTATCCCGTCTTGCTTGCCATCCCGATCTGAGTCAGCCTCACACCAAGTTCCAATAGAAAATGCGCCATGCGCTCACCCGCATCTCGCCGTCCTATGTTGACCAGGTGCTCAACCACCATCGCTTCATCTCGAGAGACCGCCCAAAGAATTGCTGTCGCCAGCCGGGGCGTTTGCGCAAATGCTTCCAGGAGATCATCCACTACTACTTCAATGGCTTGGATTTCCATGATTGGTTCTATGCTGTGATCCGAGGTGTGCAGCAGAACGCTTCGCAAGCCCAGAAAGTCACCCGGTATTTGGAAATCGACGATCTGACGCGACCCGTCAGTCTGGGTTTTGTAGGAACAAACCCAGCCCGAGGCCAGAATGTAGGCAGCCTGCTCTGATTGCCCTTGATGCACAAGGTCACGTCCGGCTTCAAAGGTTCTGCGACGCTTGTGCAGGCGTGCCAATGCCGCAAGTTCAACCTCAGTCAGAGCGACGAAGTTTGAAAGCTTTCGGGTGAGTGGACTGTTTTTGATAGTGCGCAAGTGTTCTTCCTTCGTCGATGAGCAGCCCGCGAAACTATCCGACGCCAAGACTGCTTTCGATCAGTTAAGTATACAGCAATCTATACCAGTATGATGCAATTCATTGTGGCGCTTCCTTGCTTGGACGCCTGTTAAAAAAGGACGTCTACCATGGCTGACCGGCAAGACCACTCAGGAATGGCCGCACTCTCAATTTGTGAAGCGCTTTTGCTTGCAATCAAAGATCGTGAGCTCCTGCCCGAACATGAAATTGTGGGAGTTCTGCGTGACGCAGCTGCTGCCCACGAAGCAGCGGTCGGCAATAACGATGAAAAGGATATGCACCAGGCCGTCGCCTTTCTCATTAACCGGATCATTGCTTCCGGCTATCGGGTTCGGCAGTAGCGTAAAGTCCCGTATCGGAAAAACAAGATTATGCTTGTCAAAAAAGCTTAACAGCAAGAAGACACAAAATTGGCGTCTCGTTTCTAATCAGTTCAAACACGAAGCAAAAACCAATGTTTCAATACTTGCCATATCCCGCGTCTTGCTCGTCCGACCGAGCCGCGGCGAAGGTACGGTTCCCGTTAACGCAAATACAACGGCTGCGAATGACCTGATTGGTGACACTTGCCGCGACGCAACAATAAGTATGCCGCGACCGCGAGCAAGTGCTGCTTTAGCGAAGGCTCCAGATCGAAAGACGGCAAAGTCAGCTTACCGTGAGTTCACCAAAGCCCAGATTTCGCTTGCGCAGCGAACGGCAGGAACGCAGGCAGCAGCAGCATCCGAGGGGTGCACTGGATGTCTCCTTTGGGCCGTTTTCACACATCCCAACAAACTGACTTATCGGCAGCTTTGTCCGCGACTCTGCCGTTCAGAAGATTTCAGCGAACGTCCGCTGCCGTTCAATGCAGACTTTCAGGCGAAATTTCTCGGAATGACCACCAACAATGACCGCTATCTGTTCCTAAGCCGTCGTCTGACGAAAAGACTCAGATGACTGCCTTGAGCCCTTATTAGACCTTCCGATTGGCGCCATGGGCATCCAACAACAAGGCACACGCATCGTAACAATAGCGTGGGTCGTGTAGGCGAGGTGCATAACCTTCCTGTATTTCATTGTTTTACACAGGAGTTGCTTTCCATGGCCAAATTCTCACTGCTCACCTCGATCTTATTCTTAGTGGCCTCTTTTGCTTGGGCGGACCCTAGCCGGTGGGAACAAGAATGGCCAAGGACGGATTTCTCAAAAAAGACTGTAGGGAATTGGTCCGAAATCATTTCTGGTGGCCCGCCCAAAGATGGCATTCCGGCCGTCAGTGATCCCGCCTTTATTCCCGTTTCCGAGGAAACGCGTATCGAGGCGCGTGAACCGGTGATCGCATTGGAGATTGATGGCGCTTTGGCAAGGGCCTATCCGCTGCGCTATCTGACCTGGCATGAGATCGTGAACGATGAAGTAGGCGATCTGCACGTCGCAGTCACATATTGCCCGTTATGCAACTCCGGTATCGTCTTTGATCGGCGCACTGAACATGGAGTGCTGGAATTTGGCGTGTCCGGCAAACTGCGGCATTCAGATATGATCATGTTCGACCGGCAAACCGAAAGCTGGTGGCAGCAAGCAATCGGTACGGCAATCGCAGGTGAGCTGACAGGCACAGAGTTGCGCGCGCTTCCGGCCTGGATGGAAAGTTGGGACAGCTTCCGAACGCGCCATCCCGAAGGGTTGGTCATGGACGAGCCAGCCTTTCGCCGGAGCTATGGCCAAAACCCGTACCGACAGTACGACAGTTCAACGAAACCCTTCCTCTTCAGTGGTGATCCGCCGCCCCATGGGGTGCCGGCGCTGGCACGCGTGGTTCGGGTTGGTGAGCGCGCGTGGCCGCTCGCCCGCGTACGGCAAGTTGGGCGCATTACCGAGGCTGGCCTGACTATTGAATGGAAGGAGGGTATGGCCTCCGCTCTCGACACCGGCAAAATTGCGAACGGCTGGGATGTCGGAGAAGTGCGTGTGCGTGACGCCACCGGTGGGGATGTGGTTCACGATGTCATGTTCGCATTTGCTTTCCATGCCTTCTGGCCTGAGGGGCAGTGGATGCTTGGCAACTGAGAGACTGCAACCAAGCCAAGTTGGCAAGGTACCAAGATTTTCCCGGCCACAGCATTGTGATTTTTGGCCCAGCGACACTCGAAATCTTGAGAAGCTATGGCCAGCACGGGGAACTAGGTCTCTGAAATACTTATGTATCCGCTTGAAGAGGTCCGTTTGGGTGATCGGTGAAAGACAGCGCTGAATGGTCTGAGGAAAATTGCCGAGGCTTGGTTCGGGATATCATCTGCTAGGTCTTGTCAGAAGAACTTCGCTTGAACGTCCGCTCAAAGCCGCTAACCGGTCATCTGAGTAAATAAGTCAGGTGACTGCGTTGAGCCCTTTGCGGTCGGTCCGATCGAGCTCCGTGAACGACAGCCTAGAGCGGATAGTGGACGTTTAGATTAGGTGCCGCAAATGGCGACGCGAACCCATTGCAGCTTCTTTCTAGCATTCAGTCTGGTGTGTATGGGTCCGGCGTACCTGCGGGGATCGGCGGCTCTATCTGAAGAGAAGCGGTATGCTCGGCAAGTATTTCACCCATAGGCCAGCGAACCCAGAAATGCCCGGCTGTATCCGGAGTGAGGGGATACTCTTCCTTGGGATCGTTGTAGAGATTGAAGAACCGCGGAAAGTCGTAGGTTAGGAGCGCATCTGTTCCGCGCGCGACCTCATGAAACATCATCTTCCAATTTCGCCATTTCACGCCGAACAGGCGCGCTCCAACATAGACGATAAACCCGTCTCTCGCCGAACTTTCCGTCTGACCGGTGAAGAAAGCGGATTGGTCGATACTGTCGATCACGCGGTCGTCCGGCAATGTCGCTCCTGACCAGGTCGCCAGCGTCGCGTAAAGGTCAAGCGCGTGGACGATCTCATTGGAGACGGCCCCGGTCGGAACCTTCCCCGGCCATCGGATGATGAAGGGCACACGCAGTGAACCTTCAAGGCCGGTAAAGTAGGATCCCCGCCACGGCCCGCCCCAGCCGTGATGCCCAGGGAGCATCTCGGGGCCATTGTCGGAAGTGAAGATGAACACGGTCTCTTGCGAAATTCCCAGATCATCAATCGCGTCAAGCAACTGCCCGGTGTAGGCGTCGATCTGCATGAGGACATCGCCCCAGTTTCCGTTGCCGCTCTCGCCGTCAAACTCAGCGCTCGGCGTTACCGGCATGTGAGTCTGAGTGTACGGAAGAAACAGAAAGAACGGATCTCCTGCCGCTACGCTACTGCGCATGAAATCGATGCCACGGCTGGTCAGCTCACCGTCGATTTCACGCCGTTCCTCAAGATCGTAGACACGGAGCTTCTCCGGGGGCGCGCCTTTTCGTCCCTCGTAAATGTATTCAGGTACCAGATAGTCGCTAAGGCCTTCTGGAACCGTCTCATCAAACTGCGGCTGACCGGGCCATAGGGATTCATCTGTCGAGTTCGGTATCCCGTACCATTCGTCAAAACCCTGATCGGTCGGGAACCGCCCTTCGGTATGACCAAGGTGCCACTTGCCGAACATCCCGGTTCGGTACCCGGCGTCCGAAAGCATTTCAGCCAGCGTGTATTCCCATTGGGTCAGCCCGTAGAGGCCAGTTGTGATTGGGACGCTCTCATTGCCTGACCGTATTGCGTAGCGACCCGTCATGAGGGCAGAACGCGAAGGTGTGCACTGCACCTCAACATTGAAGTTCAAAAGCCGCATTCCCTCTGCAGCCAGTGCGTCGATCCGCTCAGTGGGTCCGCCTCTGAGTATGCCACCACCGTAAACGCCCAGCTCACCGTAGCCGAAATTATCCATGAAGATCAGAACGATGTTAGGTCGTTCCTGCGCTGTCGAAGATGTTCCCGCAAAGATCGCGAATATGAGTGCGATTACGATGCTGCGCATGGCTGACCTCCGGCGAACGATCTTTTGCGATTAGAGCATATCGGAGATCAAAATCAAAACATGAAAGGTGAACTTGTCCGTGAGATAGTCGCCAAGAAGCGCCGCGGCCAACGCATGGATTGAGCGTCCGGTTTGTCCGCATTGCGGTCGTTCACGCCGACTGCAGCGAATGACTGCTTCGAGCCCTAAGCAGTCGTTGATCCGGCCATTGGGCGCTGCTCCGCAGCGAACGACCGCTCTGAGCCCAATCCGGAAGCGGTTCTTTACATTTGCTCGCACATGCAGCAATTCAAACGCCAAAATAGCCAGCTGTAGTGCAACAAGAAAAGCAGCCGTTCATGCAGAGTGCAGCGAGTTTTCCGGCGCCTATGACTGAGATGCGGACGAAGCCGCCCTTCGGGGCACGACCCAGTTTTCGCAAATTCGACGCGACGCGTTTTAACCGAACGAGTAAACTGGAAGTTATCCGCTTATGCGATCCAAGCTTGGGCTTGCGCCATAATGGCGTTTGTAGGCCTTTGAGAAATCAGCAATAGAAGAATAACCCAAGCGGTACGATACTTCCTTTACCGTTGCGTTATGGTTGTAGAGCAAGTCGCGTGCGATCCCCATCGAAACCACGGATTTCAGACTGCGAAAGCGGCCGCCCTTCGCAGCGAGTAGCCGTTGAAGCGTGCGCGGGGACATCCCGAAAGAATGCGCCACGGCATCCAGAGAAGCATTACCTCCAAGAACATGGGACTTCAGCACATGTTCGAACGCATCCGAAGCGCACGCGTCCGGAGAAACGATAGCATCTCCATGAAAGGGTAAAACGACGGGAGTGGACATGGCATCGTTGCTTAGAAACACGCCGGTCAACCCCGCACCCCAATCCGTTTTGGCGTACTCCCAGTCTTTCGGAACCTGATGCCAAGGCTTCGGATTCGTTAACCGCAAACGCGTGGGCGTCCAGTCTGGTGAGGCTGTCCGAACAAGAGCCGTAATCATTCCGATGATGTACTGCTCGACCTGCCAAGGGAGCGTTATTGTAAGTTGACGATTGTCGAAGTTGTACCAGGCGCCAGATGCGGTGAACCGCACTGAGTGCGCGGCATAGTTCGAATGCGACGTAATCCATTTCGCGAACTCACAAAGCAACTCGCCAACGGTTCGGGCAACAGGTAGCCGGAGCCCGCACAAGGTACCCGCTTCCATCAAATCCGTGGACGCGACATACCCTAAGTGTTCGAACCCTTCCTTTCGCGCGGCACATTCTTCAAAATCCCATAACGCCAGTTCCGAGACGAGACCGTCGCGCACGTCCAAAACGCCTCCTGCCAAGCCGCACGCCTCTAGATGGCGCGTGACCGGCGATCCGGCGGTTTGGAGCGGCGCGGCGATTGACACTAGAAACGGCACAGACGCCACAGGCAAGGGTTTCGGCATCACGGGCTCTCCGAAAAAGCGTTTTCACGACAGCGTCGTCGCGTCAAACGGATTGTCGTTAAATCCCAACTTCTCACGTTGGCACCACATGTTAGTCTCTTCTGATATAACCCAAATTTCCCGAACGGACGAGGTGCGCACATGAAAATTTTCAGAACCTTACTGGCAAGCGTCGCGGTTTCACTTGCTGCAGTCGCCGGTCACGCCCAGCAAGATGCGCCTTTGACGCTCTTTACCAACGTCCATATCTTTGACGGTATAAATGAAGAGCGGATCGAGAACGCAAGCGTTCTTGTCGAAGGCAACATCATCAAAGACGTCTCTACAGACGCGATTGATGCACCCGGTGCCGTGGTCATCGATGGCGATGGCCGTACCCTGATGCCGGGGCTGGTCGAGAACCATGTGCACTTCAACCTCGTGAATACGATGACGACTTTGAACGATGGGCAGAGTGCGCGTTGGGATGAGATTGGTTTGATGATTACAGCAAACGCGCGCGATTTTTTGATGGATGGTTACACGACCGTCCGTGACGCGTGCGGAAGTTCGGACGCTGTCCGGCATGCCATCGATCGCGGGGACATAATTGGTCCGCGGTTTTATGCATCGGGGGCCTGCATCTCGCCGACATCGGGTCATGGCGACTGGAGAGCGCCTTCAGGTCGTTATTTGGGTGCGCCAGAAACTTCTTTGGAGAAGAAGGGCGTCATAACACTTGCGAACAATCCCGACGAGGTCCGCGAAGCTGTGCGTGAAAACCTTTCAAACGGCGCGACCCAGATCAAGCTATTCGCCGGTGGAGGGGTGTCGTCGGTTTTGGACCCACTCTGGTCACACGCTTACACACAAGAAGAACTCGAAGCTGCGGTTGAAGCAGCCGAGTTTTTCGATACCTACGTTACAGTCCACGCCTATACCGACAGGTCAATTAATGCAGCCCTAGATGCGGGGGTAAAAGGCATTGAACACGGTCAAATGGCGCAGGAAGAAACTGTGAAACGCATGGCTGAGATGGGAACGTATTGGGCTCTGAATACCGCGGGCCTCACACCTGACTTGCTGAAGGTTCCAAACTATGCGTCGGGGCCAGTGCGGGAAAAGGTCGAATACTTCTTCGAGGAGTCGAAAAACCTCGTTGAGTACGTCAAAAAGTACAAGCCCAAGATCGTGCACAACGTAGATTCCGTGTTGCTGTCAAAGCAGGCAGCCCGTGCGCACCGCGACTTTGAGAAATACTACTTCGCCAGCCTGTTCGGAAATCATGCCATGCTTGTGTCGGCCACTTCGACGGCGGGCGAACTGGCTCAGATCACCAACCGGCGGAACCCATACCCCGGCAAATTTGGTGTCATCGAACAAGGCGCCTACGCGGACATCCTCATCGTTGACGGAAACCCGCTTGAGGACATCACAGTCATTGGCGGTAATGAGAAATGGTTCGATGCAGAACCGCGCGGCGAAGGTATCGAAACCATTCGAGTGATCATGAAAGACGGTGTGATCTACAAAAACACTTTGGAGAACTAAGGTTGAAGCGCAGGATTTTGTCGGTTCTGAGTGCTTCTGTGCTTGGGCTTTCGCTTGCAACGGAGCCGCAAGCACTGGAAGCAACCAGCTCGCCGAGAGAAAGATTGGAAGCCACGGCGCAGGCTTCCATCGGTGGGCCGGGCTCTGCTCCGGCGCAGCTCGAAGAAGATCGGCTCAGGCGATTGGAAGACAGTCGTTCGCCCGGGTTGGACCGATGGTTTGATCCATTCGAGGCGGTGCGTGAGCGCCTGAGAGAACGCACCGGGTTGAACCTCAGTTTTGACTATCAGGCCGTTTATCAGAAATCCTCCGACAGCCTGAGTGGTACTGACGAAGCCGCTTCAGGCCAGTTCCGCATTTTGGGCAATTGGGAATTTCTGAACCGCGGCGGCGACAACCCTGGCAGTCTGGTGTTCATCTTGGAGAACCGTCACCGGCTTGGGCAACCGATTGCGCCGTCTGGGCTTGCTGGCGAAATCGGTTACGTCGGCGCGACCGGTGTTACTTTCTCGGATACGGACACCACGCTCTCCGTTGCCTATTGGGCGCAGGCTCTGGCCGGCGGGCGGGCCGGTTTCGTTGCTGGCCGGATCGATCCCGGCGATTACAGTGACATCCTCGGCTACGTGAACCCGCGTACAACGTTTTCGAATTACTCAATCCTGTTCAGTCCCGTCTTGCCGATCCCTGACCCTGGGTTCGGTGTGGCAGGCGGCGGCTTTCTGACGGATCAGGTTTATGCGCTTGGCCTCGTCAGTGATGCAAATGGATCGCTGACAGATATAGATTGGTTCCCGGGCGGCTCTGAGTTCTTCACATACGGCGAAATCGGATGGACGCCTGAGCCCTCAAAGCGATACCTGACCAACCTGCATCTTGGTCTGTTTCATGCTGATGAGCGCGGTGACGCAGGCGTTCCTTCAGCAAAAGGCGCGATGCTGTCGGCCAACCACACGTTTAAGAATGACGTGATGGTCTTTGGGAGATTGGGCTGGTCGGACGGCGCCGCCCCCATCGCGAACCGTGCCGTCAATGCAGGAGTGCTGTGGCGACCCGGTTTTTATGACGACCTCTTTGGCTTTGGCATCACCGTCGCCGATCCGAGCGACGGCGCGTTGGACACACAAACGACGGTCGAGGCATTCTACCGCTTCGACGTGTCCGACAACATTGCCATCACAGGTGACCTACAGCACATCAATAATCCCGGCTTTGGCGACGATGATCCTTGGATCATCGGACTGCGGGTTCGAGTTAATCTTTAGTTGATACGGCTCAGTTCCCGCATTTCCAGCGGGGCCGCTTTGGGCTCAGAGCGGACTTGCGGCGGTGCAGCGGGATAAGTCTAGGCCGCGCTCCGGAAGCATCCATTCCCGAAACACATAAAATTCAACGCGTTCAGCGGTGCAGCCCGATGCTCGGACATTCGGCTGCTCGGAGCGGTCGTTGGACTACAGGGTCCGGTACGACCGCACTGAGCCCAACTCGGTCATCGTGTTTTCGTGCTGCGCGCGCTCGAAGCACGGTTTTTCTGCACTAGCAACAACGCGTCGAGGCAATGCGGCGTGAAGACCGGTCATTCGTGTCTGGTGCGGCGGGATTTCATCAGACTATGAGCAAAGCCCAGGAAAAAGCGTGAATTCGTGCACATAACGCATGGCATTTGACGAAGCAAAACTCAGTAGGTTTCCCGGTCAAATGCGATGAGAGTTTTAGATAATGCGGGGTAACTGAGCGTACTATCCCTGTAGTCCGTGTTTCTTGATTTTATTGTAAAGCGTGCGCGTGGTCATACCCAATTCCTCGGCGGTTTTTGCGCGGCGGAATCCGTTTCGTGCCAACGCCTCGGCAATCCAGTCCCGCTCGGACACGGCGACTCGTACAGGTGCTTTATCCGACTGCACCTTTGGAACGTTTGCCGGTTTTCGACGCAGAAAGTCGATCGCCTTGAGGTCGATCGTTGCCCTGCCCGACTTGCGCACTGCGCGCTGGACGGCATAGTGCAACTCTCGCACATTGCCAGGCCAGTGATGCTCCAGCATCAACCGCAACGCAGCGTTCGAAAACTTCGGAGGCTCGCCGCTGACCTGTCGGCCCAGATACATGGCCAACTCGGGGATATCGTCGACGCGGTCGCGCAAAGGGGGCAAGGTGATTTCATGGCCGGAGATCCGATAATAAAGATCCTGACGAAACGCTTCCCTCTCGATCTGGCCACGCAGATCCTGCGTCGTGGTCGAGATGATCCGGGCATCCGTGCGCCTGAGCGTATGGTCCCCGATCCGCTGCACCGTTTTTTCATCGGTGAATTTCAGAATCTTACCCTGATGCTCGGGCTGCAATGCGGTGATTTCGTCAAAGATGATGGTGCTGCCCGACGCCTGTTCCAACGCGCCTCGCTGGGTGCCAGTTCCGCCAAATGCGCCGGGCGCTTTGCCTAAAAGATGCACGCCGCCTTCCTCACCGCCCAGGGCCGGGCAATCCACGACCACGGGCTGCCGCCGGGCCGCAGGGCCCGCCTCGTGTAACCTGAGGGCCGCACGGCTTTTGCCGGTTCCGGTCTCCCCAACCAGCAGAACGGGGATGTCTTCATAGGCCAGATCATCCAATTCTTCGCGGATCATCTGCATGGCGACGGAGGAGCCGACCAAGTCGTTCTCAATGTTAGAAAGGCCAGATTGAATGCGCGACAGACTTGGAATGGCGGTGAAGCCTTTCGTGACCTCGCTGAGAGTTTGCTCGACAGGCAAGCGATCCAGCGTCGAGCCTGCAACGAACCCCTGCACACCACAGATGCGGGTAATCGCCAACGCTTCCTCTGGCGAGGTGATGGGGCCGCCATGACACAGTTTGTCGACCGATGCAGGCACGCCCTCCAGCACACGTTCGATCTGTGCTGCGGCAGTTTCCAGCGTCAGGTGCGTGCTGACGCCAGTTCCACCGCTTGTGAAGCCCACGTTGACGCAGATGGCCGTCGCGCCTGCATCAACCATCCTACGTGCCTGAGCATTTGTGAGAACATAAACGAAGGTGCCCAGACCGGCCCGAGTTGCCTCCTGAACCAATTCTATCTCGCGGTCGAACCCCAGCCCTTCGCGCTCCATCAAGGCACCAAGCCGCCCGTCTATCAGCGTTGTTGAAGGAAAGTTGCATATGCCTGAAAAGCCAAGGCGTTTGGTTCTTTGTACCAGCTCGCCAATGTTCAGATCGGGATCACTAACCGAAAACCCCGCATAGATCGGCGCGGAGCAACGTCCCAGCATTTCGCGTTCGGCAAATTCGATGACCCAGTCATTGGCGGCCCGGACAGGCAGAAAGCTCGTCAAGGACGAGGCACCTTGCACCCGAAAACGCCCTGCATTCAGTGCCAACAGGTAATCGGCCCCAGCTTTGTCTGCGGCCTTTGCCGTCAGGCCTGATCCAACGACGGCAGCAAAAAGGAAGTTTCGGTCACGAATGGTCATGATGCGCCCTCGCACCAAATCAGACCATCTACTTCTAGGCTGCTGAGTGGGACCATGCGTTCATGCCATACCGATGTATAGGCCAGCACGCGGACCTGTTTCGCCTCATCCCGGATCGTCTCGACTAGCCTTTGCAGCGAGCCCAGAACCAACGAGCTGCTATCCGGGCTTTCCACGTCCAACAATCCGGGATGCAGAACGAGATGATCCAACCCGGCCTCTACCGCGGCGCGGGCCTGCGTCAGCGAGATGAAGAATGCAAGCGTCTGGAACCCGGCGTCCTTGGCGCGGGCCAGAAACGCATACTCAAATTCCGGTGAAGCAGGAATAGTGGACATGGACTGACGCAAGCTGCCGTCCAACAGGATAGAGGACGGCCAGTTCGCCACACCGCGATACCCCATCTCAAGAAGTTGCGAGAACATGGTCGCCTCGGACCCGAACGGATCGCTGGCCAATATCGCAGCCCAATCGCCTTGTCGCGGCTTTTCACGCAGCACACGGTTGTGGTCGAGCCGGGGCATCACAAAGGCTAAGTCGGATTGGGAAACCGTCAGCCCAGCCAAGGCCGGGCAGTAAATACGGTCGCCCAAATCAGGGTTGGCCAAGAGCGACCCAGTCAGTGTCAGGTTTTTCATGATCATGTATAGGAAAATTTATCCGCAGTTGAGAAGTAATTTCTCAATTTTTCCTAATTCTCAAACAACACGTCGATCGAAAAGTATGTAAAATGCTGATTATAAATAAAAAAATTTCCAACATCGATTTGCACTAATGCTGTGTCGCCCCCGAAAACTCGGACATGATTTCCTCAACGGGAGGAATCATGACGTTATTTCTAATCGTCACCCTGAATGGGTTGACGCTTGCAGCACTTTACTTCTTGGCCGCCAGCGGGTTCAGCCTGATCTTTGGCCTGATGCGGACAGTGAACATGGCCCATGGTGCGTTGCTGCTCTTGGGTGGTTATGTCGGCTATAGCATTGTCGAAACAACCGGTTCATGGGGATTGGGTGTTGTGGGCGGCGGTTTGGCCGCAGCCTTGGCCGGAGCGATAGTGCAGGCCGGGATTCTTGGCTGGATGCAGGGAGATGAGCTGCGCCAAACCCTCGCCTCGATTGCCATCTCGATCATCATGGCCGATCTGATGCTGTGGTATTGGGGCGGGTTGACCTATCAAGTTGAACTGCCTGATACCTTGGCCGGGGGGCAGCGCCTGCCGGTTCTGGGCGTGGGATATGCCAATATCCGTCTGGCGCTGATGGGTTTCGCGCTGGTGGTTGGGATTGGCCTGTGGTTCCTGATCCAACGGACACGCTTTGGTGCTGTGATCCGCGCGGGTGTTGATGATCAGGACATGCTGCGGGCGCTAGGATATCCGATCAACCGCATCTTTGTCATTGTGTTTGCCTTGGGCGGCATGTTGGCCGGAATGGCTGGGGTCGTCGCTGCTAGCGCGCTGTCGATTGCGCCTGGCACGGACCTGCAATTCCTGCTGTCTTCGCTTGTGGTGGTTATTGTTGGCGGTATGGGCTCGATCGGCGGGGCTGCGCTAGGTGCGCTGCTTGTCGGTCTGGCTGAGCAATACGGCCTGGCCTATGCGCCCACCTACGGTGTGGTCTTCACCTTTGCGATCATGGTGCTTGTTCTGGCGGTGCGTCCACAGGGCCTGCTTGGGAAGGCCGAGCTATGAAACATGCGCTGATCCTTATCCCACTGCTGATCCTTCCCTTCGTTCTGAGCGATTTCTGGCTGACACAGGTCGCCACACGTTCGCTGATCCTTGGTATCATGGCACTAAGCCTCAGCTTTCTGGCGACCTATATGGGCATTGTCTCGTTCGCGCAGGCGACCATGGCCGGAATTGCGGGTTACACCATCGCCTTCTTTGGTCCCAATACGGTGGGGATCGGAGTTCCGCTGCCATTCTGGGTCTCGATCACGCTGGCTCTGACTCTTGCGACGGTGTCGGGTGCACTGGTTGGTCTGATCGCGCGTCGGTCACGTGGGATCTACGCCATCATGATCACACTGGCGATCGGTGTGGCGTTCTTCTACTTCACGCGCCAGAACTATACTCTGTTCAACGGTTGGACTGGTTTTTCCGGCGTCCGCGCGCCCGAAATTGCGGGCCTCAGCCTGCGCGAGCCGCTGCCTTTGTACCTGTTGTCTTTGGGCGTTGCCGCGCTGGCGCTGGCGCTGGTCAGCGGCTTTGTCCGCTCACCACTTGGACTTACCATTCAGGCCGTACGCGATGCGCCGGGGCGCGTGCTGGCGCTGGGGATTTCCGTCACCACGCCTATCGTTGCCGCGTTTGCGTTCTCGGGCCTGCTGGCCGGGGCGGGGGGCATTCTGAACGTCTGGTATCAGGAACGTATCTCGTCCTTTTCGGTCGGCCTTGGGCCCATCATCGACATCCTCATCATCTCGGTCATTGGCGGCTTGCGCCATCCGGGCGGAGCCTTTGTGGGCGCGGTCGTCTTTGTCCTGCTGGACACCTTCGCCGTCGACCTTATCGACCGCGAACGGTTCAACACGTTGATTGGCGTTGTGCTGCTGCTGATCGTGATCGTGGCCCCGGGCGGGCTGCAACAATTGGCAAGTGACTGGATGGCGCGGTTGCGCCGTCCAGAAGTCAAAGAAAAATCAACTGTCTGAGCAAACTCATAGGGAGGAACCTAAGAAATGAATAAGCTCAAAATGGCTGCATCCGCGCTGGCGCTCTGCGCGATGGCGGTCCCGGCCTCTGCCGAAGACGTCAAGGTTGGAGTGATCTCGATCCTGGAAGGCGCGTTTGCCGCGCTGGGTCAGGATGGTATCCGGGGTGCTGAACTGGCGGTTCTGGAAACCGGTGGCGAGGTCGATGGCAACAAGATCGAAGTCATCACCATGTCGTCCGACGCCAGCCCCGACAGCGCCGTGAACGCGGCCCGTAAGCTGATCGAACAGGACGGCGTGGACATCATCGTTGGCCCGCTATCCGGGTCCGAAGGTCTGGCTCTACGGGATCTGTCGAAATCCTATCCCGGCGTTACCTTCCTGAACGGATCGTCAGCCGCGCAAGATACGACACTGCGCGACAGCTCTGACAACTTCTACCGTTTTGGCGGTGATGGTGCACAGTGGATGGTCGGCGTCGGCGATTACGCGTTCAGCGATATGGGCTACAAATCCGTGGCTGTGATCGCGGAGGATTACTCTTTCCCCTACACGCAGGTTCTGGGTTTCATGACCGAGTTCTGCAAGGCGGGCGGTAAGGTCCCTGAGAAGTTCTGGACGCCCATCGGCAACAAGGATTACTCCTCGGTTGTCTACTCGATTCCACAGGATGTCGATGCGCTGTTCGTGGCGCTGGGTGGCGCGGATGCGGTCAACTTCCTGACGCAATACAGTCAGGCGGGTGGTGACAAGCCGATCATCGGCGGGTCGATCACCATCGACCAGTCCATTTTGGACAGCAAAGGCCCGTTCAAGAAACTACTGGTCGGCGCACCTGCGGGCACCCCGACCGTCGGCGATTATGACGGTGACGAATGGAAAGCCTTTACCGCCAGCTATACCGAAGCCTTCCCAGATGGCTTCTCGGCCCCTTCGATCTTTGCGCATCACTACTACATGAGCGCCAAGGCCGCGATGCTGGCGCTGGACGAGGTCGATGGTGATCTGTCGGACGATCATGCAGCCTTCCGTGCGGCGCTGAACGATCTGACCTTTACCACTCCCACCGGCGGCACGATGCGGCTGGACAAGAACCGCAATGGCGTGATCGACAACTTTGTCACCGAGGTCTACGAGCGTGAGGATGGCACGCTAGGCAACCGCGTGGTCAAGGTTGTGCGCGATGTGGATCAGCTGCTGGGACAGGACGAAGAGGTCTTCCTGGCCTCGGGTCCGGTCAGCCGGGACAACCCCTCGTGCCCGTAAACCACTCACATAGCACCGCCAATGCCCTGGAGGTCCGGGGCATTGGCAAACGCTTCGGCGGGTTCTGGGCGGTACAGGATATTGACCTGACCGTCCGCCCTGGCGAGCGTCGCGCGATCCTTGGGCCTAACGGAGCGGGCAAGACCAGCCTGTTCAACGTGCTGACCGGGGATACCAGCGCCACGACCGGCCAGATCACCCTGTTTGGTGACAGTGTAACGCGAGAGCCGATCAACAAGAGAATTCAACGCGGGCTGCGCCGGACCTACCAGCACGCCCATCTGTTCAACGGCCTGACTGTGCGTGACACGCTGTTTCTGGCTGTCGCCGGGCTTCGTGGCAGTTGGCGGCAGGTATTGCCCCTGCGCGCCAGCGATGCCCGCCTGGCCGAGGCCGAACGACTGGCCGAGGTTGCGGGTGTTACCGATGTGCTGGACCGCGAGACCTCGGAACTCAGCCACGGGCAACGGCGGCAATTGGAGATCGGGATCGCACTGGCCGAAGACCCGAAAATATTGCTGTTGGATGAACCGGCGGCGGGGCTTTCACCCGCTGAACGTCCGAAACTCAGCGCGCTTCTAAGGTCCTTGCCCGAGGACGTGACCGTTGTGCTGATCGAACACGATATGGATATCGCATTGCAAACCTCGGAAAGCGTTTCGGTCCTTTATAACGGGCGGTTGCTGGCCGAAGGTTCGCCGGATGCGATCATGCGTAACGAAGATGTGCACCGCGTCTACATCGGGGGTGCTCATGGCCACTGACGCTTTGCTGGATATTCGCGGAGTAGACCTGCGCTATGGTTCTAGTCATGTGTTGCACGGGGTCGATCTGAACCTCGGCACTCGCCCTTTGGGCATTCTGGGTCGCAACGGAATGGGCAAGACCAGCCTGTGCAACGCGATCATGGGTCTGCACCCGCATTCCGCAGGGGAAATTCGGTTTGACGGTGTGGATTTGACCGGTCAACCGCCTGAGAAGCGCGCGCAGATGGGCATCGGCTATGTGCCGCAAGGGCGGCGGGTGTTCCGGTCGCTGACAGTCGAGGAACATCTCAAGATCGTCGAACGCAAAGGCGGCGCCTGGTCGATTGACCGCGTGTACGAAACCTTTCCGCGCCTCAAGGAACGTCGCCGTAACCTTGGCAACAGGCTGTCCGGGGGCGAACAGCAGATGCTGGCGATCGGTCGCGCGCTGCTGCTGAACCCGCGCCTGATGGTGTTGGATGAACCGACCGAGGGGCTGGCCCCGGCCATTGTCTCGGACGTGGTTGATCTGATCGAACTGATTGCAAGCGAAGGTATCGCGGTGTTGCTGGTTGAACAGAATATGCACGCGGCGCTTGCCGCTGTGCAGGATGTGGCCCTCATGGTCGGAGGAGAGGTGGTCGAACGGATGACAGCTGAGGCGCTGGAAAACGATCCGGCGATGCAAAAGCGCCATCTGGGGTTGGAACCCGGCCAATCAGGCTAACGGGAGGGAGAGAGGATGACAAAAAAAAGAGCTTACGTGATCGGCACCGCCGACACCAAAGGGCCAGAGCTGGCATATGTGCGTGACCTGATCGACGCGGCGGGCATCGAAACTGTGCTGGTCAATGTCGGCACCAAAGGCGGCGAGACAGGCGTGGATGTCACGGCTGCCAGCGTCGCGGCCTGCCATCCCGACGGTCCGGCGGCGGTGTTCGTGAATGATCGCGGGCAGGCTGTGACCGAGATGTCGCGCGCCTTGTCAGCCTTTGTGCTGGGTCGCGATGATCTGGGCGGCATCATCGGGCTGGGCGGTTCGGGTGGGTCGGGGATTATAGCGCCCGCTATGCAGGCATTGCCGATCGGGGTGCCTAAGGTGTTGGTTTCGACGCTCGCGTCGGGCGATGTCTCGGCCTATGTGGGCGCGTCAGATGTGAACATGTTCCACCCGGTAACGGATGTATCCGGTCTGAACCGTGTGTCGCGCAAACTTCTGGGCAACGCGGCGCACGCGCTAGCCGGTATGATGGCCAATCAGGTGCCCGAGGCCACAGATTACCGCCCCGCGCTGGTTCTGTCGATGTTCGGTGTCACGACCCCTGCCGTTCAGGCCATCACCGAAGGGCTGTCCGACGATTACGATTGCCTCGTCTTCCACGCCACCGGCAGCGGTGGGCGGTCGATGGAACAACTGGTCGATCAGGGCGACGTGGAGGGCGCGCTGGATATAACGACGACCGAGATTTGCGACTTGATCGTGGGCGGTTTCCTCAGCGCGGGTGAGGAGCGTCTCGACAGCATTGCGCGCAGCAAATTGCCTTATGTCGGTTCGTGCGGGGCGTTGGACATGGCGAATTTCTGGGCCCCCGACTCGGTGCCCGCGCAATTCAAAGGTCGCAATTTTTATCATCACAACGCGCAGGTCACGCTGATGCGCTCGACCCCCGGGGAATGCGCCCAGATAGGTACATGGATCGGCAACAAGCTGAACGCCTGTGAGGGGCCGGTGCGCTTCCTGCTGCCCCTGCGTGGGGTCTCAGCGTTGGATATCGAAGGCGGTGCTTTCCACGATCCAGCGGCAAATGAGGCGCTGTTCCAGGCGCTACGCGACACGGTGGTCCAGACACCTGATCGGCAACTGGTCGAGCTGGATATGCATATCAACGATCCCGCCTTTGCTGAAGCCGCGATCAGCAATTTCAACGAAATCTACAACCGGAAGGACAATTAAGATGGCAGTCACAGGACGCGCAGAAATCCTTCGCCGCCTGCGGGCCAAAATCGCAGCAGATCAGGTCATTGTCGGCGGCGGAGCAGGTACCGGCCTGTCCGCCAAATGTGAAGAGGCCGGCGGCATCGACCTGATCGTCATCTACAACTCAGGTCGTTATCGTATGGCCGGTCGCGGGTCGCTGGCGGGGTACATGTCTTACGGTAACGCGAATGAAATCGTCGTCGACATGGGGCGCGAAGTTCTGCCGGTCGTCAAGAACACCCCTGTTCTGGCAGGGGTAAACGCCACTGACCCGTTCTGTTTGATGGATAAGTTTCTGGACGATCTGGGGGCAATGGGTTTCGCGGGTGTGCAGAACTTTCCCACCGTCGGCATCATTGATGGCCGCTTCCGGCGCGAACTTGAGGCTACGGGCATGTCCTATGACATGGAGGTCGAGATGATCGCCAAGGCTCATGAGCGCGATCTGCTGACCACGCCCTACGTGTTCAGTGCCGACAACGCCGCCGAGATGGCCAAGGCAGGCGCGGATGTGATCGTGGCGCATTTCGGCCTGACCACAGGCGGATCAATCGGGGCAGGCGACAGCGCACCCGATATCGAAGAATGTGCACGGCTTTACGACGAATGGGCCGCAGCGGCGCGGACCTATCGCGATGACCTGATCTTTATCTGCCATGGCGGTCCGCTGGCCGAGCCGGAGGACGCACAGAAATTCCTTGACCTCTGCCCAGATTGCCACGGTTTTTACGGTGCATCATCAATGGAGCGTCTGCCGACCGAACGGGCGATCACAGCCCAGACCGCCGAGTTCGGCAACCTGCGGCGGGGTACAGAACGCTCCAAAGGGGTCGCTTGACGACAAAGCGCCAAGGTTCAGAACTACTTCGTAACCAAAACACTACCGGAGAAATGGGATGATCGGAAAATTCATGTTGTCGGCGGAGACACCGCAGGAAACACTTGATTGGGGCAAGTTGAAGTGGATGAGCAATCCGCCCGCAACAGGTGCTGGGCAACTCACTGTGATTGAGGTCAGCCTTGCGCCGGGGCATGGCCACAATTTTCACAAGCACCCCGATCAGGAAGAGGTTATTTATTGCGTCGCAGGCAAGGTCGAGCAGTGGCTTGGTGAGGAAAAGCGGGAGATGGGACCGGGGGATTCGGTTTTTATCGGCGCAGACGTGGTCCACGCCACGTTTAACATTGGTGATCATGATGCAACGCTTCTGGCCATTTTGGGACCATGTGTCGGAGAAATGGGGTACGAGATCGAAGATGTCGCGGATAAAGCGCCTTGGAACGGTCTGCGGTAGATCCGTATAAAAACCAAAGCGCCAGCTACAATCACATGTGCACGCTACCCAAAAAATTCTGGATCTGGCGGCCTGGCCCAGACGCTGGATGGTGACGGGAAGCTTGGTTTCTTTCTTGGGCGGGATCAGTGTTGCTTAACTGGGTGTCCGTTGCCGGGTCATTAGGGCCATTTGGAGAATGGAAGCTGTGCACCTGCCAGGCTGACAGGACTGGGTTGTTCCGACCGAAAGCGTCAACCTGAGTCTGCGGACTTGCGGTTCATCGGTTATGACGACGCACTTCAATACAGCGAGCATGTGAATTGCATGGGTCGCCTGCCTCTTGTCCAAAATTGAAAAGCACGTCACCGCAGAAAGGCTGCATTACACTATTCGGAACAGATCATTAATGACCGGTTTTGACTCGAAATAGCAGCGCGGTGATCCGCAATCTAGGAATGCAAGCAGATGCTGCGTCAGCAATAGCCGCATGTGCACAAGTCCGCTT
Organism: Ruegeria sp. BHSA163; assembly: GCF_059613365.1. Taxonomy (NCBI): domain Bacteria; kingdom Pseudomonadati; phylum Pseudomonadota; class Alphaproteobacteria; order Rhodobacterales; family Roseobacteraceae; genus Ruegeria; species Ruegeria sp. BHSA163. The sequence continues at coordinate 19,077 of NZ_JBXWSJ010000026.1, read as the reverse complement.
TGTCCGCAACTGAGACGCTGGACACTCGCGCAGCGAACGACCGGTTCGGAGTTTAGCCAATTTCGCGGCATTCAATGACCGCTTTCGGGAAATCACGCGGCATCGCCGCGAGTATTTCCGCGATTTGGTTGGTGAGCGGCCGCGAAGTTTGCTGCATCAGCATCAGGCTGCTTAGTCCGCACAGCGGTCGTTCAGGCGGTCACTTCGCGCGGCGTTGCAGCGAATTACCGCTGTGAGCCCAAAGCAGCCGTTCATCCGGCCTGTAGGCGCCGCTCCGCAGCGAACGGCCGCTCTGAGCCCAAGCGGAAGTGATCCGGGTGAAACGTTCGCGGGTGCAGCAATGTGGCCGACCAAGGTATTCAGCTGCGCCGCAAAAACAATGCGGCCGTTCATGTAAAGCGCAGCGAATTTTCAGGCATCAAACCGGGCCGACCGACGGCTCAGAACCTAAAGCAGTCTCTTGGAAAACTCGGAAAAGCACCCAATAGTTGCGCGATCGCGGCTCTCGGCCTACCATTTTCCCATGGTCATGCAGTGCGCAGACATCTGCGCTTAGCAGATTGGGGCGCGAAAAATGACAGTCATCAATAGCGAAAGACTGGCCGCTCATATCGATGGGGACTTCGTCGTGTTCCTGATCGGTGCGAGGATAAACAAATGGTGGCAATTCCGAGATTTGATGTGGTTCTCGAAAACTATGCCAAAGATGCTTAAAGAGCTGTCGAAACTGCCAAGCCAGGAAACTGGCTTCCTCGGCTATCAAACCCTTAGCATGCTGATCAATGTTCAGTACTGGCGGAGTTTTGAGCACCTAGAGACTTATGCGCGTTCGAAGGACAGAGAACATTTCCCTGAGTGGGTAGAGTTCAACCGCCGCTACAAGAACCGGCGCGGAGACGTTGGTATCTGGCATGAGACCTATTTGGTGAAAGACGGCGCCTATGAGGCGGTCTATTCCGGCATGCCCTCCTTCGGTCTCGGAAAAGTGGGAGAGCTGGTTCCTGCTATCGGAAATCGCGAAGCAGCTAGGCAACGCCTCGGCAGCTAGCACCAACCCTCTTCCGTTTAACTTGGATACAGAAGTCAGCCCTGACTTTTCGCGACACAGCCTTCAGCCTAAAGGCAGTACGACGCTGCGCAGACTCGCGTCAAATAAGCAGTGCCAATACATCACATCCCCTCGCATAAGAATTAGCTAAGCCAGCAAAAGGTTGTCATCGCTGCTCGTGGTGTATCTCATATAGTAAAGCGAACTAGGGGGTGCTGTGATGGGCAACAAATTCTTGTGGATACTAATGGCGTTACTATCAATCATTGGCGGGGCGATCGCATTGATGAACCCCGTATTTGCCAGCGGCATAGCTACAATATTGGTCGCATGGCTGTTCATAGTCTTCGGTGCTCTGCAAGTTATCGTAGGTTTTCGGGTGGAAGGCGCAGGCGCAAAAGTATGGACTGTTTTGTTGGGGGCTTTGGCAGTCTATCTTGGCATCACAATACTTGGTCATCCGCTAAAGGGGATGATGGTTCTAACCACAATGATTGCTATTCTTTGTTTGGGCGGTGGCGCCGCAAAAGTGGCCCTTTCATTCGCGTTGGAAGACCGTCGGTTTTTCTGGCTCGTCCTTTTGTCTGGCTTCGCGTCATTGGCGGTCGGTGTCATCATATTCATGAATTGGCCGCTATCGGCCGTTTCGGCGCTCGGAATTTTGCTGGGCATACAGCTTTTGTCTGATGGTATATCATCGCTGGCGATGGCGTTCAGTAGCGATGGGAAATCGCCCACAGAGGCCTAGGCTTATGTTCGAGGGAGACTTTCTGGACCCGCAAAGGGCTTGCGGGTCAGAGATTTCGCCTAATTGAGCGATGAGTTCGTTACGCGCGCCATATACACCTTGGTTTCAGATAGCGCGACTAGTCGCCTTGGGAACGCCGGTGTTTCTGCTTTCCGTCTTGCTCCATCTGCCGCACTCAGTGGGAATGATCGGTTTCGCTGCTGGGTTGCTTGCCGCCATTTTCAGCGATCGCTACTGGGGTTTGATCGCCGTCGCGTTAGCAGCAGTGGCTTTCCCAGTTGCAGCCGCCTGGGAAAATACGGGTGTTTTTGTCGTAGGAGCCGTTTTGGCGATTGTAAGTATGCTGTTGTTTCGCCACGGAGGAGCCAGAGCCGTAGGGTACGCTGCATTCGGCTGGTGCTATTTGGTTCTCTCAAGCATAGCGCAACCGGATGCATCGACAATTGGGTTTTATGCTGTTGGTGCAGTCTGGGGTGTTATCTCCGCAGATTTAGCAGGTATTGCCTCACTGATGAAACCCAAAGGTCAAGACTTGGAACCTCCTCCTTTCCTGGTCAAATCTGCAATCGTTTTCGGTTTCACGCTCACGCTCGCACTTGCGATGTTTCTACCAATAGAGCGTCCGTATTGGATTCCGTTCGTCTACTTGAGCGTACTGATAACCAACGGACCGAGCGGGTTGAGCATGTCCTTGTCTAGAATGGCCGGTGTGGTTTTGGGTGTTGCAAGTGTACTCGTACTCTCTTGGTTCGAGCCCCCACGATGGTCAGAGTTCGGACTTGCGATGTTCGCGTTCATTCTGGCGATAAGGGTCATTCTAACGTATCCGGTCTTGAGCAGAGCCTGCATGACCGCAGCCATAGTCCTTATGCTCATTTCGATTGAACCTGATGCTGCCTCTTCACGTTTTTTGGCTGAGGTCGTAGGTGCAGGGGTTTTGTTGTTGCTGGCGATTTCCATAGGATTCTTTGCGCCGAGGACGGAAGCGGCAAGCGATCAGACGTAGAGTTTTGATCCATTAAGAACGTTTTGGTTTGCTCAGCCGTCTTTGGCACAGTTCAGTCAAAAGACCATCATAGGTGAATACTTTAGCATTGTGTGTCGACTAGCTTTGCCCTTCAAGGGTCAGGCCGTCTTCTCTGAACTACGCCCGAAATGAAACCGGCAATACAGCCTAAAACAAATGCTGTTGGCATTTTCAATTTCCATTCCGCCAACAATAGATTCCCTTGGGGCAGCCAATAAACAAAGAATCCGCAAAGCACAGCGGCATAAAGCAATGCCGAAATCCCGTGAGACGCATTACGCCTTCCAAAGTTCTTAATGATCGTGTGCGAGCCATAAAATGCAGGCAGCCCAACAAGAACTACGGCAAAACCAAAGTTAATCATTGGTACCTCTCAAGCGGCATTGGTCGTGGAACGAACCTCCAAATCCTACAGTAACAAGGTGTTTCGGTAAATCGCGACCGGATGATCCACTCAGTTGACCACGCTGAAGAATCCTGAGCGCCCAATCAGACGGATATTCCCCTCTCGAAGCGGCAGAAGACTTGCTGCCAAGGAATACTCTCACCCCAATGATACTCGACGTCGCGAAATCGAACGTTCTTTTTGGCAACCAAGGCAAAAGGCTGAAACAAAAGTACCGAGTTTCGAGATTACTGAGCTAAGCTGGAGCAACATTTGGAATCATAAAGAATAATCAGGGGATTTACGCTATGACAACGAGACGAGATTTCATGAAAGCAGTTCCGGCTGCTGGAGCTGCATTCGCGGTAGCTGGACACATAGCGCTCGACGACACCCCAGCCTTTGCTCAATCAGCATCTGTCCCACCAGATGGGCACTTTCATCCCAAAGGAAAGGCACCCTCCGAACACACACTCAAGGTTCTGGCTGAAGCGCGCGAGAAGTTGCCCTTCTCGGACACTCGGGACTTCGAGGAGAACGCCCGAGGCCTCATTGCAGAGATGCCCGACAAAAAGATCATGGCAGATGCAGGCAATGTCGCGTGGGATATGGAGAGCTTTGACTTTTTCAATGAAGACAAAGACTGGCCGAGCATCCATCCCTCGCTACAGCGGATTTCGCGGCTGAACCAGAACTACGGGCTTTATGAGGTAATCTCAGGCATCTACCAGGTGCGCGGTTTCGACTTGTCTCAGATGACAATGGTGCGCGGTAAGACAGGTTGGATCGTCTTTGACACGCTAATCAGCTCCGAGACCGCGCGTGCGGCCTGGGATTTGTTCCAGCAACATGTTGGCGAGGGGCTGCCGATCACAGCCGTGATTCACTCGCACAGTCACGGCGACCATTGGGGAGGCGTGCGGGGCATCGTCGACGAGGCAGATGTGCGCGCCGGCAAGATTGAGATCATCGTGCCTCGCGACTTCATGGAGTACACGATCTCCGAGAACGTCTACGCCGGCAATGCGATGAACCGGCGACTTTCGTACCAGTATGGCCAACAACTGCCGATCAGTCCGTTTGGCTTCGCGGGACAAGGCCTAGGCCACCGAGTGTCGTTTGGAGAAGTTGGGCTGATCTCGCCGACCAAGGTCATCGAGGAAGACATCGAGTATCTCGAAGTCGACGGGATTCGAATGGTGTTCCAGAACACGCCCAACACCGAAGCGCCCTCGGAGATGAACACCTACATCCCAGAGATGAGGGCGCTATGGATGGCCGAAAATGTTAACGCGACACTGCACAATATCTACACTATGCGCGGTGCAGAGGTTCGCGATGCGCTGATCTGGTCGAAGTACATAGCCCAGGCACTCTATCTTTTCGGCACCGAAGCTGACGTGATGTTCACGGCGCACCATTGGCCTCGCTGGGGCAATGACAGGGTACAGGAAGTTCTGCGGGCGCAACGCGATCTCTATGCTCACATGAACAACCAGGTGTTGCATTTCGCCAACCAGGGCGTAACGATCAATGAGATCCACAACGTCTATGAGTTGCCCGAAAGCCTAGAGCGGAAATGGTATTGTCGCGGATATCATGGTTCCGCACGCCACAATAGCCGTGGGGTTATCCAAAAGTACCTTGGGTTCTGGGATGCGAATCCGGCGACGCTTGTGCCGCCATCACCCAAAGACTCTGCGCCTCTCTACGTCGAGATGATGGGCGGCGCTACGCCGATCCTTGCAAAGGGAAAGGAACTGTACGATGCAGGCGAATACCTGATGGCTGTCGAAATCCTGAACAAACTGTTCCTCGCTGAGAACGACAACCAGGAGGCGCGAGATCTGTTGGCCGATTGCTATGAGCAGCTGGGTTATCAGGATGAGAACCCGGGCCTCCGCAATTGCTACCTCGCAGGCGCCTACGAACTTCGGTCGGGCATCTCGGATGCGCCAGTCGTAAAGGGTTCCAGCCCCGACGTGATCAGGGCGATGTCTACAGAGCTCTTCCTGAACTTCCTCGGAATCCGCATGGATAGTCGCAAGGCCGAGGGGATGAAGTTCACTATTAACATGATCACTCCCGATAATGGAGAAAAATTTATTGTCGAGATGGAAAATGCAACGCTGACCAATATCGAAGGATTCCTAGCCGATGAACCAGATCTGACGCTAATCATCAACCGCGCTGATCTCGAGCGTACGATGGGTGGCGAGGTTACTTTGGATGCACAGATCGCTGACGGTACCGCAACTGTGGAGGGCAACGTCGAAGTTCTTGAGCAATTGGCCTCGACCATGGTCGATTTTGATCCTCTGTTTGAGATCTTACCGGGGACCGCGACCGCTCATGAAATCGAACAGGCGGACGCCTACGAAGCCGTACCAGGCGCGCCGATCCCGGAGTAATGGATAGCGGGCGCGGCGACTGGGAATGCCTTGCCCTTCAATTTTTGGCAATATCCAGCCTGCTCTCGCAGGCCGAGCACAATTACAGGTTCAAGAATGCCTGGAGACATAAGACCAGCCGCCGTGGTGATCCTAAAGGCGGTCTCTAAAACGATACCGTAATCGCTTTGCGCCTCACAAAATCCGAAACAATTTTTACGCATTCTATGTGCTCAGGTGTACCAGATCGGTAGCCTTCGTCCTCGGTGCAGAATTTCTCTGCATAGGTTATGAAAGAGTCTGAGGTTACATCTGTGGATGTTGTCGTGCAGCTCGCGACCGAAAGAGTCGCCATCGAGAAAATCAATGCCAATCGGTTCGGTCTCATTGCCATGTGATACTCTCCCGTTTCGACCCCAGCATACGCTTGGACCGTGAAGCAATCTAGTGGGCTTCAAGAAGAGGCAACATCAACGGCGTTTTCCGCGAAGCCGCGGTCAGAAGAGCCTGGAAATGCCGCATCGCGGCGAATGGCAGCTTCGTCCGCGAAGCAGTCATTCATGCAGGCCAAACATGCTGCGGTGTAGCTAACGGCGGCTTCGTCCGCATTGCGGTCGTTCATGCCGACTGCAGCGAATGACTGCTTCGCGCCCATAGCTGACGCTTTAGTAATTGCCGGAACAGGTGAATTACGCGGACATTTATGAAGACATTCGCTGCTTGTTGTCACTTCACGGCAAAGCGGGACAAACTGGTCGCCCAAGCGATTTCAGCTCGGCCCTCAATCTCTCAAAGTTGCTAGATATGCAATGAGATCCGCGCGATCATTTTCATTTTCAATTCCGAGCATCACTTTGGTCGTCCCGGGTACAAACTGATACGGGCTAGCGAGATAGCTATTCAGTGTATCCGCATCCCAAACCAAACCTAATTCGCGCAAGTAACTTGAGTAAGGAAACTCGGGATCGGACGCAGAGGGTCGTTCGAATACTCCCCAAAAATTGGGCCCATTATCGCCGGCAATTCCTATCGACGAAGGTTTGCCGTGGCAGATTTCGCACCCCTTGGCTAGAAACTCACCATTTGAAATATCGGCACCCTGCAACTTATCGGCAATCGGTTGGCGCTCTACTCGCTGAGGCGCTCCCGCTTCGATGAGCACCTCGGCGATTTCGATGTGCCCCGCTCTCAGCGCCTGATGCAAAGGAGTAGAGATATATGGTTCATAGCTGGCTGGGTCCGCCCCTGCCTCAATGAGTACTTTTACCACTTCGATGTGGCCATACCCGGCCGCATGGTGGAGAGCGGTTCCAACCGTATAAGTATCATTTCCCTGATAGAAAAAAATTGTTGGATCGGCACCCCGCGCAAGAAGAAGTTTAACCAACTCGGTATGGCCGAATTTTGCAGCTACAAAAAGCGGTGTAACGCCCGGTGCGCTTGTCATGTTCGTACTGCGAAGTTCGAGCGGTACACCCTTATCTAGTTCCGCGAGAACGCCCTCAATATTTCCACGTTTAGCGTGGAGATGGATGATTTCCGCCAATGCCTTCTCAAGCGGAAAGATGAACAGCGACAGAGCTAGTGCAATCAGCCGAAACATACGGGCCTCCGAATTCAACAGCTTAAGCCAACCATAAGCAGATGGAACCATTGTACCAAATCCTAAGGTGGAAAAGGGCTCCTGTGTGACACGCGGGGCAGTTCGTCCCATTTGTGGTCGCTCGCAGAAGAAGCATTTTCGCCATCGCAACGCATGACGGTAATGTCGGCTGCGTCCGCAGCATTTGAGTCCACTTATGGACGTCGGTTCGGAGCCAAATTCACGGACCTGCTGGTTCGAACTGAACGTCAGCTTCGTCCGCAGAGCTGTCATTCAGGCCTGGTGCCGCGAACGGCCACTCCGAGCCCAAAACGTTCTTCTTTGCTTCTCACTAATCCGGCAATCCAAAGCGTGACCAGCAGCGATGACGGCAGCGTTTAAGTCCTGCCCCTCAGTGCAATAAACCTCAACCCATCGATCAAAAATTCGTTCACCGAGTAGTTTGCAATCTGTCCTGCCGCGTCGGCTTTCAAAAATGTCTTGGACGAGACACTTTCTGACCCGTGCAAATGGTTGCTGTATTGCCATAGAAAGTCGATACACGGATGACCTAACTTTCCCAAGAGTTGCTCGCCGAGTTTAGCTTCGATATTCTTACACTTAGATATGGTTTCCATTGTCAAAACAGGGAACGGGGCGTGCGTCCAAAAAGATATGCTGCGCAAACGCTGGAAAAGATATTTGAAAACAATTTGCATGGTGTAGACCAAGCTCCACCCAAAAATTTCTCGAGAGGCATAGATGTACTTGGTGAAAAACGCTTGGATGCCTTCCGTAGGTCAATCAAAGCATACCTGAATCATCATAAGCGCTTTCCTAATCTTCTGAATCCAAATACGTTTACCGAAAAGCAAGTATTGTTTAAGTTTTTCGGCTTGATACCTACTCCTACACCTTCAGACAAACTTGCTAGTATTGGTTACGTGCCGAAATCGCTACGCAAAAAAATCGCAGTACCCAAGAAAATTTGGGTTTCCAGTGAACCAAGCTTGCCAAAAAACAATGAGATAAGAGAAGGAACCTATTATTTTAAGTCGAACCACGGTTCGGGCACAAATATGCCAATTGAGTTTCCGCTTTCGGATGAAGCTCGCCGTCGATTGAACTCAAAAGCAGCTTTCTGGCTAAAGAAAATTCACAATGAGAGGCTTTCACTTTGGTGGTACGAAATGATGCCTCGCAGAATTTATCTGGAGGAGGATTTGCGGGGTCTGGATGGTGATGCGCCTGATTGGAAGTTTTTTGTCTGCAACGGTAAAGTCGAGATATTTCAAGTAGATGTGGGAAGGCGCACAAACCACGTGCAGACAATATATGATCGAAACGGTAGTTTTCTGAAGTCCGAGTTGTATTACACGTCTGGAGACCCTGTAGTATTGCCTGAATTCTTACCGGATATGATCGAAGTTGCTGAAGGAATTGGGACTAACTTCGACTTTATTCGCGTTGACATGTTTATCCACAATCGCAAAGTCTATCTTGGTGAAATTGGACTTGTACCGAACGGCGCGACAATTCCAATCCGTAGCCCCGAAATCGACGAAAGACTTGGAAGAGCTTGGTTTGCACCTTGGATGGGGAAAGTTGAACAAAACTGGGGAAATGGTCACTATGCAAACGTGCAATACGAGAAGTTCGAGTATTGATTGTTGGGACTAGGCTGAAACGTTGCGTATGAAAGCTCTTTCCAGCTACCAGGCAAAATGAAGCAGCTCTCGGGCCAACGTCCAAAATGTTTCATTGAAAAACGTATCACCAAAAATTTAAGAAAGCGGGTAACGTTTTTGCCATAATTGGAACCAAGATAGTGCAGCTTTACAACTTTTACCCTTTTCAAAGTTTGATGTATTTGGCTGGTTTCATAAGAATATCGCGCCCCAAGTGAATACGAATATCATGGCGCAATCAAATTGCGGAAGAGACCGACCTTAAGTAGTATCTATTTTACGGCTGCTGTCTTCTAAGGATACAGGCATCAATGAGATAAATTGTTAGAGCGCTGATCATTGAACGCCCAGCGACAACGCGGGTTGGCGACGGTTGCTCCGATTGAAGTTTCTTCCAGATTTTAAGGTGAATAAGACATGCAGGTTGCTATCCACGCCGGTGTAGCTTTCACAGACGAAGGGCAAATCTTTGAACTCTTTAAAGCCAATGCCGACTTGCTTAAAAAAAATCGTATTACGTTCATGGGATTTCCCGCTTATAGGCGACAATTCCGGGCCGCGCTTAAATCATTGAAAGCTGGTTCAGAAGAAAGCATCCGTGAAGTTTTTTTGCAGAATTTAGCAAATCGTGGACCGGTCGATCGCATTGTTCTGTCGACACCCCAATTCATCGGAGAACTTCCGACGGCAATCATGGATGGGCAGTTTTATCCCAATGCTGGACGACGCATAGCCTATCTTGGGGATGTGTTTGAAGGAATGAAAGTTGAACTTTTCGTCGCCCTTCGCAATCCCGGAAGTTTCATTCCCCACGTCCTGATGAGCCTGCCCGATACGGACAGGCGGCGCATTTTAGAGGAGACGGATCTTAGTAGTTTGAGTTGGCTAGCTCTGATCGATAACATCCGCAACTTTGTACCGGACGTAAACATCACGCTGTGGAATGATGAATCCTCTCCACTGATCCAAGGTTATTTAGCAAGAGTCATCGCGGGATTGCCGGAGGACGCAGCACTCAATCAAGAGTATTCACTACTATCATCTTTAGTTTCGGAAACTGGCCAGCAGGAAATCCAGACATTAATGGAAACTAAATACGCTCCGAACTCGTCAAAGCTACTAGCTGATCTGGGTGATATTTTTGAAAAATATTCACTACCCGAAGCCGTTGAGGAAGAGCTTGACCTGCCTGGGTGGAACCATGAGCTTATCGAAGCTTTTACGGAACTTTACGAACAAGATCTCGCGATATTGCGGAAAATGCCCGAGATTCGTTTCATTGCGCCATAGGTGCACGGTTTCGGTCAGTTGGGGGCTGTGATCAGAACGGTAGAGAACCGTTGGATCTGGTTAAGTTCCAAACAAACAGAGCAACTTAAATTTTCTTCTTCTTTACTAAGCTTACTTAGGGACTTCAGTGCGTTTCACTAGGTCGATCTTTTGGACAATGGTCTGATTGACACGTTTCCAGTCCACCTGCATCAGTTATTGCACAGCTGAAGTCACCCACTTCTTTAGCGTCTGCTCTGTCCGCAGAGCGGTCATTGCTGCACTGCGCAACGAATGACTGCTTCGAGCCCAAACTGGACCTTTCTTCTTGGCGCAGCATCCTCCGCAATGGGCGGGAAGTGGTCATTCGCTGCGCTCGAGGCCAAGGTCTGCTTTGCTGCGCAATGCCGACAATCGTCGCGGCCTAAAAGAAGTTCTCCAAGCACTGATACAATCGATGCTTAGCATTTCAAGCTGTATGCGAAACGGCGCCTCCACAAACGGTCACAGCAATGCGCGCATTTGCTAATTGGTTTTCCTCAATCGAAAACAGGTCCTGTTCGAGAATGGCAATGTCGGCCAGATATCCCGATTTCAGACGGCCCTTTTGATCCTCGTTGAACTCCAGCCACGCATTGTCATGCGAATAAGCGGAAAGCGTGGCCATAAGGCTTTGACGGTTGTCCTGCCAGGGAGATGGCAGCTCATTGCAGTTTACTGCTCCGGCAATCGTCATCATTGTGTCGACGGGAACGACTGGCCAATCCGTCGAGAAACAAATCTTGGCGCCACTCTCGCGTATTTTGTTCCACGCGAACGCAAAAGGGATTTGCTCGGTTGTCAGAATGTCTCCGGCCGAATAGGGAGAAAATAATCCTCCTGCGGGTGAATGCAATGGTTGAAGAGAGGCAACGACGTCGAGGGCTGCCAGACGGGGCAGATCCAAGGGGTCTATCACCTCGATATGCTCGATCCGGTGTCTGGAATCCCGTGCGCCGTTGGCACTGCGCGCTGCCTCGTAACCGTCCAGCGTGCGCCGAACGGCACCGTCGCCAATTGCGTGCGTGCTGAGTTGCAACCCCATTGCATCAGCGCGAATGCAGGCTTCGTTAAAGTGTTCGGCACTGAATACAGCATCGCCGAGGCTTTCCGGTTTGCCTGGATACGGCGCGAGCATCAGTGCTGTGTAGCTGTCCAGCACGCCATCCATGAACATCTTTACGCGCCCTGACCAAACCATATCCGACGCAAAGCGATGGCGCATTTCATCGGCCTCTTTCAACCGATCCAGAGGGTCGGTGTTCTTGAGGTGCATGGGCACCTGAACACGGATCGGAAGGCGCCCCTCGGCCTCAAGTTCACTCAGCAGCTCAAGTTGATAGAAGTTGCCGTCCATATTGTGCAACCCCGTGATCCCGTGGGATGCGCAGTGCTTCAGGCCACGCAGTATGACTTCCTTGTCAAAGGCGCGTTCCTCTGGTGTTGCGGGTGGCACGGGGTCCGCTCCTGTAACATACCCTAGAAGATCGCGCCCTCCCAGTTGCGACAGGCGCAGGACAGGGCCAAAAGCACCGGTTTCGTTCAGTTGACCTTGTGCGGTACCATCCCCAGCCATCACGATTTCCGAACCGGGGGGAACGACGCCGCCGTGGAGAATGCCCGCCTTTTCCAAGGCAATTGTGTTTGCCCAGACGGTGTGGTGGTCGGCCGACATTAACGCAACCGGGCGCTCGGACAGGATGCGATCCAGATCTTGCCGTGTCGTTGTGACGCCGGGGCCAAGAATTTCGTAGTCGGCGGCGACCCCCATAAGCAAAGGTTCGTCGGGGTGCTCGGCCGCAAAGGCTCGCAATGCGTTTGTCAGAGCATCCGCGCTCGTCGTTTCGCGCAGGTCCAACATGCCCAACTCGGCCGCTCCACCGAAAAGGTGGACATGGCTATCAATAAAGCCAGGCATGACGGTGCCGCCCGCAGCGTCGATGATTTTGCTTCCATTCCCAGCCAGAGTACGGATGTCGTCGGTGTTTCCAACAGCCACAATTATGCCGCCCTGAATTGCCAGGGCCGAAGCCTTCGGCGTGGCGTCGTCAAAGGTCAGGAGAGAACCGTTGAGGATGATCAGATCAGGTGTTGGCGACATGCGGCCTCTTGTGTCTGTTATGGTTTGAACTACTCAAGCGCGCGAATGATTGCCTCGCAGGCACGCACGGCATCGTGGCTAAAGGACTGGATCAGATAGTCGGGCCAGCTGGAAAGCTTGACGATAACAACGTCCGCGGTCAGGTCAATGAAGATCAGTTGACCAAAAACTCCGCGCGCCATGAACACGCCGCGCCTCGGGTCGTGAACCCACCAGAACCTTCGGTATGCCCCTTGAGGGGACAGCACGTCATACGGGTCACCGTGCTTTGAAGGGTCCGCTCCCGAACAAATCCCCGAAACCCAGCTTTCCGGCACTACTTGTCGGTCACCGACCTTGCCACCATCAGCCATCATGCGGCCAAAGCGGGCATAGTCCCGAAGAGTTGCGTTGAACCCGCCGTCAGCGAGTGCTGTCTTGGCGTCGTCTACGGTGAAAAAGCCCGAATGCACGCAACCAATCTTTTGCCAGATCCGGTTGGACAAGAGCGAAGCAAGGTCTTCGCCGCTCACACGTTCCAAGGCCCAGGCGATGACATCCGTCTCAATCGAGCGGTAAGAAAACGCCTGCCCATGGGGTCTTTCCCGGGGCAAAGTTAGAATAACATCCCGAATGGTAGGTTTGATTTCTCCCTTGCGAACCGGGCGCCAGCCCGACGCCACATCAACGCGTGTCATGTCACTATCTGGAAAGCCATAATCCTCGGTAAAGCGCACGCCGGATTGCATATCGAGCGCCTGATCCACAGTGCATCCGGCATAGCCGGTCCCAGCAAGTTCCGGTACGATATTGTCAAGCGGCTCCGAGAGGTCCAGCTTGCCTTCACCGTGAAGCACGCCGGCCAGAGAGCCGATCAGGGATTTGGAGACAGATTGCCCCAAATGTGCGGTGTCCGGGGTAAAGTCGTTGGCATATATCTCGGTTAAAAGCCGGTTGCCTTTCAAAACTAGGAAGCCATCCGTGTAGCTCTCAGTCAGCCAGTTCCCGACCGATAGTTGGCGGTCGTCAAAGGTCTGAAACTCCGTATCCAGCAGGTCACGGGGCGCCTGTATCAGTTCTCGGGCATTCGGGCCCGGACGAACATCGACCGTGGGAAACAGACTACGCATGTTCTGGAAGGTCCAGCGGTTGAACGGGGCGAGGTCCCAGTTCTCGAGAGACGGGCGTTTCTCAGGCGGGGGCGGGAAACCCTGCATGATGCCGATCTCACGCGCTGTTTTGGGCCTGGTGCCGGATTTGCTGTTTTGCATTTTCCATGCTCCCGCAAGGCGACCCAAACAGGGGCCGCAGTCAGGTTAAAAAACTTTGGAAGGGTTCGGCCCGACCAGAGATGGGCCGACCACAGGTGACTTTTAAGTTTATTGCTTGAGGCGGGTCCAAACCTTGTTGTACAGGTCCACAACGTCTTGGTCGCAAGGCTTCACAAAGTCGGGTACCGGTGCCCCTGCAGGCATCACGATTTCAGGCGCGTCGAGCATCTCGGCATCCATGAATGCCTCGGAACCTTTGATCCCGTTGGCATAACGCGCAAAGTTCGAGGTCATTGCAGCGTTTTCCGGGTCCATCATGAAGTTCACGAAGAGCTTTGCGTTTTCCATGTTGGGCGCGTCGGCAAGAACCGCGACGTTATCCATCCATCCGGTGAACCCCTCCTTTGGATAGGCGTATTGCAAGGTCGGGCGATCCGCCCGGGCGCGCATGGCCGCGCCGTTCCAGCTTTGCGACAGGTCCACATCTTTCGACGTCAGCTTTTCGATCACCGCATAATCCATGGTGCGCCAGTCACCCTTGGCATTTTCAAGCAGTGCCATCAGCTCTTTCATCTGATCGGGATTGGAGTTGCAGCGCGGATAGCCTAGGTAGCGCAGGCCGGCGTTGATCACATCATTCATGTCATTCAGCATGTTGATACGGCCCTTAAGCTCTTCGGGCGTATCGAAGATCAGGCCAAGCGTGTCTATGTCACCGCTGTAGACCGCGCTGTCGACCGTAAAGCTGGTCGTACCCCACTGATATGGGACCGAATACTTGCGACCCGGATCCCAGTATACATCGACCCAGTTCGGGTCCATGTTCTTGAAGTTGTCCATTTCGGAGGCGTTGATCTCGGCCAGTAAGCCTTCGCCTACCATGATCGCGATCATGTAGTCGCCAGGAACAACAACATCATAGCCGGTGTTGCCCTCTTTGACCTTGGCCAGCATGGTTTCATTGCTGTCATAGCTGTCCAGCGCGACCTCAATATCGTATTGGGCTTCGAATTTCTCGATCATCTCTGGGTTGGTGTAGTTCCCCCAGTTATAGATGTTCAGTTTGCCTTCGGCATGCGCTCCTGCCGCGCTGAGCGCCAGGGCCGAGATGGCTGCGGCTTTGAGAAGAGTGTATTTCATTTTGTCCTCCGTTGAGATTGATGGCGTCCCGCAGCAGCGCGGGCTTCTTGTTACTTTCGTTTGCGTTGCAGAAAGAAGGTCAGGGCGACCATGGCTATGGTCACTCCGATCAAGATGGTCGAAACGGCGTTGACCTCTGGCGTTACGCCGCGACGGATTTGGCCCAGAATATAAATGGGCAAGGTGGTTTCACCCGGTCCGGCCACCAGAAGCGTGATGATGACGTCGTCAAGAGAGACTACAAAGGCCAGCATCGCCCCCGCCATAACACCGGGCATCAAAAGAGGCAGCGTCACATAGCGGAATGTCTGCCAGGGCGTCGCGTACAAATCGGCGGCGGCGGCTTCGTAAGTCACGGACAAATCTGTCAAACGTGCGCGGATCGGCATGTAAGCAAAGGGCACGCAGAAAACTGTGTGGGCGAGGATCAGCCAGCCGATCCCGGTAACACCCGTGAGCTGGCGCAGGATCGAAAAGAAGGCCAGCGTCGCAATCGCCGTGACGATCTCGGGGATCATCAGGGGCTGGTTTATGAGCGCAATAGCCGCAGAACGGCCGCGATAAACATCGCCGCGCGTTGTCGCCAGTGCAGCCATTGTGGCAATGATGGTGGAAAACACGGTCGCGGTGAGAGCGACCTGTACCGAGATCATTGCCGACCGTCGGATGTCATCGTTTTCCAAGGCCGCCGCGTACCAGCGCAAGCTGAACTCGGTCCAGCGCACAACAGAGCGGTTATCGTTGAACGAGAACACGACCAGGACGGCAATCGGTGCGTAGAGGAACAACAGAACCAGCCAGGAAATGCCGGTGAACAGGGGTTGCCGGCGTAGTTCGCGCGCGTCTGTCGACGGCCGGAAGAGTGACGACAGTTTAGCCATGTCCACTCTCCTTCGAAGCACCTGCCCGCAAGCTGACAAGAAGCGCGATTAACACGACTGCCATCAGGATCAGTGCAGCAGCGGCGCCAAAGGGCCAGTTGCGGCCCGAACCGAACTGCAGGGCAATCAGGTTGCCGATCATCAGTTTCTTGCCACCGCCGAGCAGTTCCGGCGTGATGTAGGCCCCAAGCGCCGGGATCAGCACTAGAACGCAGCCCGCGACAATGCCCGGACGGGTAATCGGTATAATGATGTGGCGGAACACCTGCGTGCGTGAGGCATAGAGATCATGCCCTGCCTCAAGCAGCGAAAAGTCGAACTTCTCCAGCGAGGCATAGATCGGGAGGATCATGAAAGGCAGGTAGCTGTACACCAGCCCGGCCAGTACCGCGCCATCGGTGTACAACATCTCGATCGGCTCGCTGATCAGGCCGATGTTCATCAGCGTCAGGTTCACAAAACCCTCGTCCCGTACGATCAGAAGCATCGAGTACGTACGGATCAACAGGTTAGTCCAAAACGGCAGAGTGATGGCGAACAGCCAGAAATTGCGTTGTTCCTGCGGACGGGCCGCAATGAAGTAAGCAACAGGAAACCCAAGGATCAGGGTTCCAATCATAGTGGTGATGGCAAGACCAAAGGAACGCCCGAAGATCTGAATATAGGCGCTGTTAAAGGTCAGCGTGTCATCAAAAATATCCCGCTCGAACAGGAACTGCACATAGGCGTCGTAAGAGAACGTCCATTCAACGCCGCCATAGGTCCCGGGTTCAAGGAACGAGTAAACCAGGGCGATAGAGAGCGGGAACAGTCCAAAGATACCGATAATCCCGAGCGCCGGGGCCAGCAGGAAAAGCCGCGTTCTGCGTCTTTGACGCGCGCGCTCGGCCTGCGCCGCAAGCAATCTCGACGCGGCGTCCGGCTGCGGGATATGTGCAACGCCGGCCATCAGTCTTCCAGCACATGCAGCATTGAGGTGTCACATTCGAGCCCGACGCGCGATCCAACAGGGCGCGGAGTGGAAACCTGGACGTGAACACTGACACCATCTTCCAGCCGCACAAGCATTTGCGACCCGGCCCCGAAATAGGTGCTGTCCACGACCTCGCCACGCAAGAGCGCTGTTTCGGCACTCTCCTCTACCACACGGATCGTTTCGGGGCGCAGAGCGACATGTACGGGGCCCGGTTCGAGCAAGGTGCTGGCAGTGTGAATCGTGAGTGGTTTGCCTTCGCCAAACCGGATTTTTGCCGCGTCTCCGTCAAAGCCAAGCAGCGTAGCGTTTACGATGTTGGTGTCCCCGATAAAATCCGCGACGAACCTGCTTTTCGGAGCTGTGTAAATCTCTTCCGGTGTGCCGACCTGACGTACCGAGCCTGCCGACATCACAGCGATCCGGTCCGACATCGCCAGTGCTTCCCCTTGGTCATGCGTGACAAAAACAAACGTAATGCCTGTCTCATGCTGCAGTCGCTTCAACTCGCTCTGCATTCCTTTGCGAAGTTTCAGGTCCAGAGCAGAAAGGGGTTCGTCCAGCAGCAGAACCTTTGGGCGCGGCGCCAGTGCGCGCGCCAAAGCCACGCGCTGCTGCTGCCCGCCTGACAATTGATCAACCCGGCGCGTTGCAAACTCGCCCAGCTGCACCAGGTCCAGCATCTCGGTGATGGTGCTGTCGATCTCGGCTTTCGGCCTTTTCAGCATCTCAAGGCCAAACCCGACATTGCGGGCCACACTCATGTGCGGAAACAGGGCGTAGTTCTGAAACACCGTGTTCACGGGCCGATTGTTGGGTGCCAGATGGCCAATCGACTCACCGTCCAGCGCTATTTCGCCTTCGCTTGGAAGCTCAAACCCGGCGATCAGCCGCAGTAGTGTCGTCTTGCCACAACCTGACGGGCCCAAAAGCGTGAAAAAGCTTCCTTCGGGAATGGTCAGCGACACGTCCCCCAGAGCCGTCACGGCCGCCTGACCTTCGCCAAAGCGTTTTGTCACATTCTTTACGTCGATCATGGTCTGATCCGGACACCCGCACTTGTTGATTTGTAGAATCAGCTTAGAGCCGGGAGACTTACCCTGTGAATACCTCCAAAGGGCAGTGTGAATTGTACCCCCAAAGGGGTACGACTAATCGTTTGCCGAATGCAGAAACATTGAAAACAGGGCAGACTGGGAAGATATGCGCAGCTTTCTATAGATGTTCTTGCGATGCACTTTGATCGTCGCCGGGGAAACATCCAGCAAAAGCGCAATGGACCGCGTCGAGTGCCCGCGCAAAAGGAACTGCACGACCTCGATCTCCCGCTGTGTCAAACCTTTGCACACCTTGTCGATGACCCCGTCGAAATCGACCTCGCTCTCGTCGAGTCGGCCTGACGAGGGGTTGCGATGGAAGTGCTGCTCGCAAAGCGCCGATATGATCGGGTGCAGGTCTGTCAACCGTTCGACATCCCGCCGCGTGAACCGGGTTTTTCCCTCGGAAGGACCGAGAGAAAGAAACAAGGTGCCGTTTGCTATTGCTACGAACACCCCGATCTCGTCCGTCAGAAACAGGGATTTGTAGTAGATCCGAAAGTAGTCGGAATTGGCAAACCTGTCCGGTGTAACGTCTCTTAGTACCATCACTGGTTTGTGGCGTTCACCAATGAAACGAACAACAAACGGGTCCAGCAGCCAGGCGCGATCAAGCCATCGGTCGACAACAACCGAGCGACGTTCCGAACGCACATTGTCATAGACATGTTCGGGCGCTTTTCCCGGGTTCAAAAGGCTGACAAACGCGCCCTTGAACGAAGCTGCCTCGCGCATGAGGTTCAACAATTCCGGCATAAAACTAGATGTGCCTACAGCCCTGATCGCCCCGGCGACTTCTTCCGCGTAAGTTGGCTTTTCGGACTTTCCCAAGTATCCCACCTGGCTAAAGGGCGTTTCCTGCCCAGTGTGGCTAGCCCGATTTAACTTGGCAACCTTTTCGCGCAGCTATCAGCCGGGAGAGGCGTTTTTTCGCATAGACTTGCTGAATCAAAGCTCAAAACCTATTCCGATACAAGATTTCAAATGTTGGAGAAGCGGAAGAACAATGACTTTAAACTAAATCTTTAAAGGCTTAACCTAATGATTAGCCGTCCTCTGGTAATCTTACGCCAGTTCTGAGGAATTCTTGTTCGCTGCAAAGCATCGTGTTGCGGCTGAAACCAGTATGCTCGACGGAACCATGAACTAAAATCCTAGTATGTCCAATCCGAGATTACCGACTGTGCCAGCGTACCCGACCAGAGAGGCTTTTTTCCTGTCGCTGGAGACGAAAGCTCCACTATCAAAAGCTCACTTTGTGTTCGAAGCTGCCTTTCGCTGTCAATTGCACAAAAGACTGCTTTGGGCCGGGAGTTGTCGGTGACCTTTCAGCGATCAATGGCAGCTTTGTCCTGTGTGGATGGCTCCTGCAAAGCAAGACATTTTTGTGAGGGGTGTGTGGTCAGAAGCGGTCTTGTGTCCGGCCTGTTTGCGCGGTGCGTCTGACCGCTGGCCCTGA